>DATLYW010000010.1 GCA_035574315.1 Candidatus Zixiibacteriota bacterium | reverse complement strand
CCGCCGGTCCTCTCGCTGGAACCGGGAGCCGGAACCGGGAAACTGTCAATGTGTGTATGTCGCTCTTGCTTCGCTGTCAACCCGCCGCCGGGTGCCGGCGCAATTCACTACGAATTATCCGGCTCCCGGTTCCCGGTGCTTTTACCTCGAAGTCCTGAACCTCGGAACCGCGCGCTCCGCGCGGCACGGCTTGGACGGTTTGAACTGCTTGAACCGTTTGAACTGTTATTTGAGCGTCAGTCTTTGATGCCCAGGACCTGGCGGGCGTACTGCTGGACGAGCTTTTCCCTTTCGGGGGACGGCGGCAGGCTCTTCAGTCGGTCCTCGATGCGGCCCCTCTCTTCCTGCTTGAGCTCGGGCCACCGTTCCATCTCGAGCGCGAGCTTCTTCGCTTCCTCCGGACCCAATGGCTCGCCGCCCTGCTCCGCGACCGAAGCTTCGCTCTGCTGCGGCGCGGGATTTTGCGGCGCCCGGCCGAGGACGACTGCGCGGCCCGGCCGCCCGTGCTGGTCGTAGATGACCGCGTAGTTCTGAAATCCGGCGGAGGAGATGAGCGAGCGGACTGCCGGTTCGAGACGAGTCCGGGTCAGGTGCAGATTGACGAGCCTCGTTTCTCCGGCCGGCGGAAGAACGATCTCGAAGCCTGTTCGGGCGCGAATCGCGCTTGCGGCGACGTCCACCGGCGTCTGGTTGAAGGCGACGGAGATACGGCCGTCCCGATAGTCGACCCAGCTTCCATAAAAGGGCTGCTCGGTCTCCTGGGCGGCAAGCGGCGAAAGAGCTGTAAAACCGAAGAGCGCCAGACAGAGTCCTGTCTCGAGAACGGTTTTCATCCTGCTTTTCAGGTCAGCAACTTCCGTGCCCGCAAACCATGCCCGCAAAAAGCACCGGGGAAATCCTCTAAGGTAGACGGCGTCACGGCCCAAGTCAGGCAAAATGGAACAATTTTGTCACCCGTTCGGCCGGACAAATCCGTGCCAGGGCACCGCCGTACATTTTCGGCCGGTGCTGGTAGGTTTGAACCTGGGCCCGACGCCGGCTCCGGAGAACCACCCTGAGAAAACAGGTACTTCCCGCGGCCGCCTGTGGCACGGCCATTGCTGTTTCTGGCTTCCTCGACCATACAAAGGACTGGAGGTTGTATGACTTTCACTAAAGGAAGACTTCGCGCCCGAATCGGCGTCTTGATCCTGGCCCTCATGGCTGCGGGGTGCTCTGGCGGTCCCCTCACCACGCGGGAAAAAGGCGCCGGCATCGGAGCTCTCGGGGGCGCGGCCGCCGGTGGTCTCATCGGGGCGGCCGTGGGTCATCCGGGTGCCGGAGCGGCCATCGGCGGCGGCCTTGGTCTGGGAGCCGGAGCCCTCATCGGGGACTACATGCAAGGCCAGGAACAACAGCAGTACTACTCCAACCAGCAGCAGATTCAGCAGAACCAGCGGACCATCGAGCGCAACCGTCAGGAAACTCAGCGCCTCCGCCAGCAGCAGGAGTATTGACCCGCCGCGTTTCGTTCGTCCGTTGCGCCCGGCGCCAGGCGGCGCCGGGCTTTTCCATCGCTCGGACCGCTCCGCGACTTTTTCCTGGGCGCTGCCGCCTGGAGCTTCTCATCTTGCTCACGACGGCTTCTGGCTGGTTTCCGGTTCCCGGTTCGTGGTCTTCACATTGAAGAACTCCGTAGCTTGGTCCTGAACGCTGGACCGCCGCGAAGCGGAGCGGTCGGAAGGGCTCGGCCACGAGCCGCCACGATACGATATCTACACGGTTACGAACTCGCCAAATAGCTTCGCGCGCGATCTCTCCTTGACAAGGAGGCAGCCGCGTTATTGAATGCGGTCGCAAATCAGCCGGCCGAAAGGGGAGCGGTCCATGGCGATTCCGCGACCTGTCCCTGCTCCCGACCGCTGAACCTTAAAAGGTGATCGCTCGTGCATAGAACGATCGCGAGCCGTGTCGCTCGACAGGCACGCCCCGGCCGGAGGGATAACGCTCGTGCCGGGCGGCGGCGCCGACGCGAAAAGAACTAACGGAGGCACTCACCACCCGCCATGGAAACGTCGCTCGTGGACGCGGCCTTCAAGGGTCTGCTGAACATTCTTCATATCAAGGTCTTTCTCGCCATGCTCCTCGGGGTGAGCATCGGCACCTTCACCGCCGTCGCGCCACAAGGACTCGGCATGCCGCTCGTTTACGCCATCCTGCTGCCCGTCGTGGTCCGTTGGGATCCGATGACCGGAATCGGGCTGCTCATCGGCGCAAGCTCCGTGAGCGCGATATGCGCGGCCTATCTTCCCATCCTGTTCGGCATTCCCGGAGGCTCCGGTTCTCAAGCGACCGTGCTCGACGGCTACCCGATGGGCAAACGCGGCGAGGCGAGGCGAGCGCTCGGAGCTTCGTTCATGGCCGGCGGAATGGGTTGTCTCATCGGCACGCTCACGCTCGCCCTCGCCATTCCGGTGGCAAAGCCGCTGATCTATCTCATGGGCTCGCCCGAGTTGTTTGTCGTCGTCCTGTGGGGTCTCAGCATGGTGGCGGTCCTGGCGGGCCGTCGCCCGGTGAAGGGCCTGATCGCCGCGGCTTTCGGTCTCCTGATCGCCACCGTGGGGCAGCAGGCCCAAAGCGGCGTGATGCGCTTCGTCTTCGACCAGCCGTATCTGCTCGACGGCATCCCGATCAGCATCATCGCGCTTGCCATGTTCGGCATCCCGTCCGCTCTGGACCTCGCGCTCACCAAGCTCGGCGTCGAGCAGCAGCCGGCCCCGCTCAAGGGCAAGCTGTTCGACGGGGTGAAGGACACGCTGCGCGAGTGGTGGCTGGTGGTGCGCTGCAGCTTCATCGGGGTGTGGGTGGGAATTGTCCCCGGGATCGGCTCGCAGGTCGTCGACTGGCTGGCCTACGGACATGCGGCGCAGAGCAGCAAGGATCCGGACAGCTTCGGCAAGGGAGACGTCCGGGGCGTGATCGCTCCCGAGAGCGCCAACGACGCCAAGGACGGGGGCGACCTCGTAACCACGCTGCTCCTCGGCTTCCCCCAGGGGGTGGTCACCGCGCTCTTCATCGTCGCGTTGCTGGCGTGGGGTTATCTGCCGGGACCGGAGATGGTCAAGAAGAACCCCGATGTGATCTACAGCGTGGTCTGGATCCAGGGAATTTCCGGGCTGATCGGCACCTCGATCGGCTTCATCCTTGCGGCGCAGCTCGCCCGACTGGCGCAGGTCCGCTACACGCTCATGGTACCGATCATCTTCATCTTCGTGTTGATGGGGGCTTTCAGCGTGAACCGCGATCCCGTCGATCTCCTGGTGGTCGTCGTTTTCGGCCTGCTCGGGTACTTCATGAGGCGCTTTGGCTATCCGAGGCCGGCGATGATCCTCGGACTGGTCCTGGGCGGCCTGATGGAAACTTATCTTTACCGCTCGATGGCGAGCTATGGCTTTACCTGGCTGCTGCGCCCCGGCGTGATCGTCCTGCTGATTCTCTCCGGCGTCTCCTTCGCGGTGACGCTGCGGGGAAGGCTGAAGCGGCGTGTGCCCCGTGGCGCCGTCGCCGTTCCTGCGGGAGGCCTCAGTGAAGGTTGATTTTACCTTTTTCTTCCTCGCCGTTTTTCTCGCGGCCGCCTTTCTCGGTTGGGACTGGCCCTATATCGCGAAGCTGATGCCGGTCTATGTCGCCGCCATACCCGGGCTGATCCTCGTGCTCGTGCAGGTCGTTCACGACGCCACCGACCCGGGGCTGCGCGACGCGGCAACGACCGCTCCGGAGATGGACGAAACCCACAACGTCACGGTCGAACGGTCCGTCGAGCTGCGCCGGACGCTGGTCTTTTTTTCCTGGTTCATCGGCGGAGCGCTGGGCATATGGCTGCTCGGTATCGTGATCGCGCTTCCCGCCCTGGTCTTCTTTTACACGCTGGTGGAAGGCAGAGAAAACTGGATTACCTGTCTATTGATGGCCGGCTGCACTTACCTCCTGATCTGGGGTCTCTTCGAGTACCTGCTGGAAAGCCGGTGGCCTCCCGGCCTGCTGTTTCAGTAGAGGCGAATTGCTCCGCGCCTATCCCACGGGTGGTTCCTTGACGATATGGTTAGTGAATGCTAACTTACCAGCCTATGAAAAACAGCTCGCGGCTCAGTTCCGAGGAGCGCCGCCACGCGATCGTGGATGCGGTGCGGAGCGTCTTCGCTGAGAAGGGGTTTCACGGCACCACCACACGCGAGCTGGCGCACGCCGCGGGTGTCTCCGAAGCCCTTCTCTACAAGCATTTTCCCAGCAAGGAATCGCTTTATGGCGCCATGTTGGACGCCTGCGCCAAGGGGCCGGGCCTGGATGAGTTCAAGCGCATCATGGCCCTGGAGCCCTCGACCTCGACGCTGGTCGTGCTCGTGCAATTCATCATCACCTATTTCGTTCGCGGCTGCGCCGAGGATCCGAGCAAGGCGATCGCACACCGCCTGATGCTGCGCAGCCTCCTCGAGGATGCGGAGTTCGTCCGGCTCGCCATACGGCAATATGCCGGCGCCTGGGTCGGCAAGTTCGAGGAGTGCCTCCGCGCGGCGACGGAAGCGGGCGACGTGCGCTATCCGACTCCCCGCGCCGATCTGCGCGGCTGGTTCATCCACCACATCGCCGTCGGCCTGATGCTCTATCTCCATCCTCGGATTCCGGCGATCGACTACCGGTCGGAGCGGGACTTCCTGGTAGAGCAGGCAGTACGGTTTGCCCTGCTGGGCGCGGGGTTGAAGGAGGAAGCGATCGCACGCCACTACGATCCGAAAGCCCTCGCGCTGCTGGCGGCGGATTCGCCCGCCTGACGGGCTACATAGTTACGGAGAGATCATGAAATCGGGAAAAAAGACGGAAGTTACCGCTGTTTCCGGCGCTCGCCTCGGTGAGGAAAGGGCAGGCTCCGCGTTCCAGCCGGACGTGCTGCTCACGGAGCAATTCTTCGAGAACTTTCGCAGGACCACCCCGCTGGATCCCGAAAGATCGCTGATCTTGGCCGTCCTGGAGGACGGCATTCGCTGTTTCCAGGACAACCTGCTGGCCGAGTCGCCCAAGAAAAAACGTCTGTTCGAGGACGCCGAGCAGTGGCTCTTCGAGGATCGCTGGGACTGGGTGTTCTCCTTCGTCTCGATCTGCGCGGTGCTCGGCCTCGATCCGGAATACATCCGCGGCGGGCTGCGGCGGTGGCAGGCGCGCGCCCTCAAGAAAGCCCGCAAGCAGGCGCGCGCCGCGGCAAATCAACGGCTGGTCGCCTGACGGCGCAAAACGTGCCCCGATGAGAGGAGAGCCGAGATGCGGCGTTGCGCGCGGAGCCATCCTCGCCGCTCTCTGCTCCCTGACGGCGCTGCAGCTCTCTGCGTGCGACGGCAACTCTCAGGGAAAGACGATGGACAAGCCGCCTCCTCCGGTCGCCGTGGCCGTGGCGGTCGCCGAGGATGTCCCTGTCTACATCGATGCGGTCGGAAAAGCCGTGGCGCGCGAGGTCGTTTCCATTCAGCCCCAGGTTTCGGGGCGGATCGTAAGGATCCACTTCGCCGACGGCGCCGAGGTCAAGACCGGGGACCCGCTCTTCACCATCGATCCCCGCCCGTACCAGGCCCAGCTCCAGGCCGCCGAGGCCAACCTCGCGGAGGCCGAAGCCGTTCTCAGCCTCGCGCGCGTCAACTTCGACAGGGTGGCGAGCGTCAGCGATCCACGGGCGATCTCGCGCCAGGACTACGACGGCAAGAAGAACGCGGTTGAACTGGCCGAAGCGCAGGTCAAACAGCAGCGGGCCGCCGTCGAAACCGCGCGCCTGAACCTCGAGTACTGCACGATCCGCTCGCCGATCAACGGGCGCGCTGGGCAGCGGCTCGTCGACCTCGGCAACGTCGTCTCGGCCAACAGCGGCTCCCTGCTCGTCATCCAGCGCCTCGACCCGATCTACGCCGACTTCACCGTGACCGAAAAGGATCTCAGCGCCGTACAGCGCAACATGGCGCGCGGCAGCCTCAAGGTCGAGGTGCGGCTGCCCGACGAGCCCGGGCGTCCGCGCGCCGGCGAGCTCACCTTCATCGACAACTCCGTCCAGGAAGGCGCCGGCACGGTGCGGCTCCGCGCCACCCTCGACAACCGGGACCGCCGCTTCTGGCCGGGCCGCTTCGTCAACGTCCGCCTGATTCTCAGAACGCTCGAACACGCGGTCCTGATCCCGGCGGACGCGCCCCAGGTTTCGGCCAAGGGGCCGTTCGCCTACGTGGTCAAAGAGGATTCGAGCGCGGAGCTGCGGCCGCTCGTCCTCGGCCAGCGCCAGGGAAATCTGGTGGTCGTCGAGCGCGGCGTGAAGGCCGGGGAGCGCGTGGTCGTGCAAGGGCAGATCGGCGTCACGCCCGGCGGGAAGGTGCGCGTGCAGGAACAGCGATCGATCGGCTACTACAGGGACAAAGGTTTGCCGTGAACTTCTCCGAGCCGTTCATACGCCGACCGGTGATGACGACGGTGCTCACCGTCTCGGTCGTTCTCTTCGGCGCGATCAGCTACTGGCGTCTTCCGGTGAACGACCTCCCCGCGGTGGACTATCCGGTCATCCAGGTCCAGGCGAGCTACCCTGGCGCGAGCCCGGAAACCGTCGCCAACAACATCGCCACGCCGCTCGAGCGCCAGTTCATGCAGATCAACGGCCTCGAGCTGGTGCTCTCCAGGAGCACCCAGGGCCACACGAGCCTGACGCTTCAGTTCGCCCTGGACAAGAGCATCGACGCGGCCGCCACCGACGTGCAAACGGCGATCTCCCAGGCGACCGGGAACCTCCCGGCGGATCTGCCGTCGCCGCCGACCTTTTCCAAGACCAACCCGAACGACCAGCCGATCATGTACATCGCACTCACGAGCGACTCGGTCACCCCGGGGCAGCTCTACGATTACGCGAGCACGCAGGTGGGGCAGCGCGTCAGCCTGGTGCCGGGCGTGAGCCGCGTGAGCGTCTTCGGCGCCAAGTCGGCGGTCCGGATCAAGGCCGATCCCGCCGCCATGTGGGCGCACGGTATGTCGATCGACGATCTCGCGGAGGCGATTCAAAGAGGCACGAGCACGGTCGGCGCCGGCCAGCTCGACGGCGCCACCGGCACTCTGCTGCTGCGGCCGCAGGGACAGCTCAAGACCGCCGCCGAGTACCGCGACCTGATCGTCGGCACCCGTAACGGCGCGCCGGTCTTCCTCCGGGACGTGGCCGAGGTCGAGGACTCCATCGAGGACGAGCGCATCAAGATGCGCTTCTGGGTGCGCGGCTATCCCGAGCCCTCGGCCACGGTCGTCGTCGCCGTGAGCCGTCAGGCCGGAGCCAACGCCGTCGAGGTCGCCCGGGCGGTGCGCGAGCTCCTGCCGGTGATCAGCGCCGAGCTTCCGGCCTCCGTGCGCATCACCCCCATCTATGATCGCTCCCGGACCATCATTCACTCCCTCCTCGACGTGCAGATCACGCTCGCGATCGCCTTCGTCCTGGTGGTCGGCGTCATTTTCGTCTTCCTCGGGCGCGCCAGCGACACGCTGATCCCGACGGTGGCGCTGCCGCTCTCCCTGCTGCTGACCTTCATCGCCATGGACCTGCTCGGCTACAGCCTCGACAACCTGTCGTTGATGGCGCTCACGCTGGCGATCGGGTTTCTCGTCGACGACGCGATCGTCTTCCTCGAAAACACCGTGCGGCGCATGGAGCGCGGCGAGCCGGCGATGGAGGCGGCGCTGAACAGCGCTCGCGAGATCAGCTTCACGATCGTCTCGATGACGGTTTCGCTCGCGGCGGTCTTCATCCCCCTGGTCTTCATGCCGGGTCTGGTGGGCCGGATCTTCCGCGAGTTCGCGATCACCATCGTGGTCGCGATCATGGCCTCGGGGCTGGTCTCCCTGACGCTCACGCCGCTGATGTGCGCGCGCCTGCTCCGCAACCGGGGCGAAGGCTCGCGGAAAACCTGGATGGAGCGGGTCGTCGGCGGCTGGGAAAAGAGGGTGCTCGCGCTCTACAGCCGGATGCTCTGGTGGTTTCTCCGCTTCCGGTCGGTTTCGGCGGTCACCTGGCTCGTCTGTATGGCGGGACCCATCGTGCTCTTCGTCGCGATCCCCAAGGCGTTCCTGCCTCCCGGGGACAGCAGCTTCGTCTGGGGCGTCATGATCGGCCGCGAGGGCTCGTCGCCGCAACAGATGCGCCAGCTCCAGGATCGAGCCGACCGTGTCCTGCGCGACGACCCAAGCGTGCTCGCCACGCTCACGATGACCGGGAACTCCGCCTTTCTCTCCGCCAACCAGGGTCTGCTGCTGGCGTTTCTCCGTCCTCCCGAAGAGCGCCCGCCGATCGACGAGGTCACGGGCCGTTTGATGGAGCGGCTGGGCGCGATCCCGGGCGTGATGCCCTTTCTCCGCCCCTTCCCGGTGCTCGAGATCAACACCGGGGCGACCAGCCGGAATCAGGGTCAGTACGCCTTTTCGCTCTCGGGCATCGACCCGCGGCAGGTTTACGACGTCGCGGACAGGTTGATGGAGCGGCTGCGCTCGTACCCGGGGTTCTCCACGCTCTCCTCGGATCACTTCAGCAATACGCCCAACCTCGACATCGAGCTCTCGCGCGAGCAGGCGCGCATCTACGGCGTCTCGGAGTCGCGTATCCTCGGGCTTCTGCGCAACGCCTACTCGCAGAACTACCTTTATCTGATCAAGCAGCCCGAGGACCAGTACAAGGTCATCCTCGAGGTCGAGGACGAGCTCCGCTCCGAGCCCGCCGATCTCTCGCGTCTCTACGTCAAGTCGGACGACGGCAGGCGGCTGGTGCCGCTCAGCGCCGTGGCGAGCTGGAAGGTCTCGCTCGGCCCGCAGGCGGTGAACCATCTGAACCAGTTCACGAGCGTCACGCTGTTCTTCAATCTCAAGGCCGGAGAAGCGATCGGCGACGCCGTCGATTTCATCACCCGCGCCGCCGAGGAAATCGTGCCGCCCACCGTGCGCGCCGGCCTCCAGGGGGAGGCGCTCACGTTTCGCCGGACGGTGCGCGACCTCACCATCCTGATGCTGCTGGCGGTCTTCGTCATGTACGTGATCCTGGCGATTCTCTACGAGAGCTATCTCCACCCGGTTACCGTGCTCTCGACGCTGCCGACCGCGCTGGTCGGCGGCTTGCTCGCGCTCCACCTTTTCGGCGAGCAGGCCTCCCTCTACGCCTTCGTCGGAATGTTCATGCTGATGGGGATCGTGAAGAAGAACGGGATCATGATCGTCGACTTCGCGCTTCACCGGGTGGCCGCTGGCGAGCCCGCGGACAAGGCGATCCACGACGCCTGCCTCGATCGGTTCCGCCCGATCCTGATGACCACGATGGCGGCCGTGATGGGCGCGGTCCCGATCGCCCTCGGCTTCGGCACGGACGGCGCGTCGCGCCGTCCGCTGGGACTGGTGATCGTCGCCGGGCTGGGCGTCTCGCAGCTGATCACGCTCTTCGTCACTCCGGTGATTTACCTCTATCTGGAGTGGTTTCAGGAAAAAGTGCTCGACCGAACCCGCTTCTTCCGCTCGCAGCGCGCGATCCCGGCGCCCGCGGCGGAGGAGCGCTGAGGAAGCGAGAAAGGGCCGGCTTCGGACCGGGACCCGCCGGCCCGAAAGCCAGCTGAACGACGTCAGGCGAGCCATGCGCAGGTTGTTGATCGCGGCGGTGGTGTTGCTGCTCGGCGCGGCCGCGGCCGGGTGGTGGCTCACCCGTCCGTCGCCCGAACCGCGGGAGTTTGTGCTCTACGGCAACATCGATCTCCGGCAGGTCCAGCTCTCGTTCAACAACAGTGAGCGGATCGCGGAGGTCCTCGCGCAGGAAGGCGACCGGGTGCGCAAGGGCCAGGTGCTCGCCCGCCTCGACATCTCGCGCCTCGGGCCTCAGGTCGCCCAGGCGGAGGCCCAGGCGGCGGCCCAACGCCAGGTCGTCCGGCGGCTGCGCGCGGGCAGCCGGCCGGAGGAGATCGCCCAGGCCCGGGCCAACGTGGAGTCGGCGAAGGCCGACCTGGAGAACGCCCGGCGCCAGCATGAGCGGCTGAAGGCGGCGGCGGAGGCTTCGGGCGGGCGCGCAATCCGCCAACAGGACCTCGACAGCGCGCGCGCCAACGTGGAAATCGCCGAGGCCCGCCTCGCGGTGAACCAGAAGGCCCTCGATCTCGCGATCGCCGGCCCGCGCGAAGAGGAGATCGCGGAAAACGAAGCGCGGCTGAAGGCGCTCGAAGCGCAGCTCGCGCTGCTGCGCCAGCAGTACCGCGACGCCCAGCTCCTCGCGCCGGCCGACGCCGTGGTGCGCACGCGCATCATGGAGGCCGGCGAGATGGCCTCGCCGCAGCGACCCGTCTTCTCGCTCGCGATCACCGACCCCAAATGGGTCCGGGCCTACGTCCCCGAGCCCGATCTGGGAAAGCTGCGGCCGGGAATGACCGCCGCGGTCACGGTCGACGCGTTTCCCGGCCGCCGATTTTCCGGCTGGGTGGGATTTATCTCTCCGGTCGCCGAGTTCACTCCCAAGACGGTCCAGACCGAGGAGCTGCGGCCGAGCCTGGTCTACGAGGTCCGCGTTTTCGTGAAAGACCCGAAAGACGAGCTGCGCCTCGGCATGCCGGCCACGGTGCGGTTGTCGCTCCCGGCTGGCGAGGCCCGCCCGGAGAAAAGCCGCGTGCCCGAAAACCCGCAATCACGATGAAAGCCGAACCTGGACCCGTCCTGCTGGGTAGAAACCTGCACAAGTCGTTCCGCCGCGACACGGGCGAGACGGTGCACGCGCTCGAAGACGTTTCCCTGACCGTTACCGCGGGGACGCTCGCCGCTCTCGTGGGACCCGACGCGTCGGGCAAGACGACGCTCATGCGGCTGGCGGCGGGGCTGATGTCGCCGGACTCGGGCCGCCTCGAGGTTCTCGGGCTCGATGTCTCCGCGCATCCCCAGGCCGTCCAGGACCGCATCGGCTACATGCCCCAGCGGTTCGGCCTGTACGAGGACCTGACCGTTCAGGAAAACCTGGATCTCTACGCGGACCTGCACGGCGTCTCGGCGGAAGAGCGGCGCAGGCGTTATCCTCGCCTCATGACGATGACCGCGCTCGGTCCCTTCACCGGCCGCCTCGCCGGACGCCTCTCGGGAGGCATGAAACAGAAGTTGGGGCTCGCCTGCGCCCTGGTCCGTTCCCCCGAGCTGCTGCTTCTCGACGAGCCGACCGCCGGAGTCGATCCCCTGTCGCGCCGCGAGCTGTGGGAAATCATTCTCGACCTGGTGGGCAAAGAGGGACTGACCGTGCTCCTCAGCACCTCTTATCTGGACGAAGCCGAGAGATGCAGTCACGTCGTCGTCCTCTACCGGGGACGGGTGCTCGCGGAAGGTCCGCCGCAGGCCGTCACGTCGCTCGCCCGAGGCCGCACGTTTCTCGTCTCGCCGTCCCCGGGTCAAACCGCCCGCAGCCTTCAGGCGCGCCTGCTCGATCACCCGAACATCACCGATGCGGTGCCCGAAAGCGGACGGGTGCGCTTCGTGGCGAAGGACGCCGGCGGCGTCCGGGACGCGCTGCCCGCGCCGCCGCGCTTCGAGGACGGCTTCATGGTGCTGCTGAAGGAACCCGGGCGACGCGGCGGCCGGGACGGGGCTGGAGAAACAGAAACGGTCGAAATCCCTTCCGCTCCCCCCGCCCTGCCGTCCTCGGAGCCGGCATCCACGGAAGCGGTCGTGGAGGTGCGCGATCTGGTGCGGCGGTTCGGGAGTTTTACGGCCGTCGACCGTATCTCTTTCGAAGTCCGGCGCGGCGAGATCTTCGGGCTGCTCGGTCCGAACGGCGCGGGCAAGACCACGACGTTCCGGATGCTTTGCGGCCTTTTGCCGGCGAGCGGCGGCACCCTGCGCGTCGCCGGAGTCGACCTGCGCCGCGCTCGCGCCTCCGCGCGCCAGCGCATCGGCTACGTCGCGCAACGCTTTTCGCTCTATGGCCAGCTGACGGTTCTGGAAAATCTCGAGTTTTTCGCCGGCGCCTACGGGCTGCGCGGGCCGCGGCGGCGCGAGCGCATCGAGTGGGCGTTCGAGGAGTTCGACCTCGCGCCCTTCCGCCGGCTCGCGGCCGAGCGCTTGCCGGGCGGATACAAACAAAGGCTGGCGATGGCCGCGGCGTTGCTGCACGAGCCCGAGATCCTGTTTCTCGACGAGCCCACGAGCGGCGTCGATCCGCTGGCGCGGCGCGAATTCTGGCGGCGGATCACAGCGCTCGCCGAACGCGGCGTCACCGTCGTCGTCACGACGCATTTCATGGAAGAGGCGGAGTACTGCGACCGCGTCGTCGTCATGGACGCCGGGCGCGTGCTCGCTCAGGGCGGCCCCGCGGAGATCCGCGAGCGAGGCCGGCCCGCTCCCGGCCGTCTCCCGACGATCGAGGACGCTTTCATCGCGATCGTCGAGGACGCGCGCGAGACGCAGCAGGCCACCGCCGGAGGGCAGCCGTGACGGCAGCGCCGCCGGATCGAGCCGGAGCGCCGGCGAAGCTCCGGCGCCTCGGAGCGTTGACCGCAAAGGAGCTGCGGCAGATGGTGCGCGACCCCAGCAGCATCGCCATGGGGATCGTGCTGCCGGTCCTGCTCATCCTGTTGTTCGGCTACGGCCTCTCGCTCGACGTCCGCGAGGTGCCGGTCGCCGTCGTTCTGGAGGATCCCTCCCCGACCGCGCGGGAGCTGGCGGCCCGCTTCCAGCTCTCGGAGTATTTCGACGCGCGACTGCTCGCGTCGATGCGCCAGGCGCGCGATCTGATGCAACGGCGCGAGATCGACGCGATCGTGCGGCTGCGGCCCGACTTCTCCCGCCGGCTCGTGATAGGAGACCCCGCGGTTCAGGTGCTGGTGCACGGCATCGACGCCAACCGCGCCCGCATCATCCAGGGCTACGCCCAGGGGGCCGTCGCCGGATGGGCGGCGACCACGGAGCGGCCCGAGGTCCGTGCCGGTCCGGTGGCCGTCCAGAGCCGCCTGTGGTTCAACGAGGCACACGAGAGCCGATACTTTCTGGTGCCGGGCCTGATCGTCCTGGTGATGACGCTGATCGGCGCCATGCTCACGGCCCTGGTGGTGGCGCGTGAGTGGGAACGGGGCACGTTCGAGGCGCTCTTCGTCACCCCGGTTCGCGCCGGGGAGATCCTGCTCGGGAAGACCGTCCCCTATTTCCTGCTCGGCATCGCCGGGCTGGCGCTCTGCGTGCTCGCGGCGAGGTTCCTCTTCGGGGTGCCGCTGCGCGGATCGATCGGCTTGCTTGCGGCCGCCTCGGCCCTCTACCTCCTCGTCGCGCTCGGGATCGGCCTGTTGATCTCCTCGGCGGTGAAGAGCCAGTTCGTGGCGAGCCAGATCACCCTGCTCGTCACTTTTCTCCCGGCGCTGATGCTCTCCGGCTTCCTGTTCGATCTGCGCAGCATGCCGGCCGCGGTCCGGGCGATCTCCTATCTGCTGCCCGCGCGCTACTACGTCGCCCTGCTGCAGACGATCTTCCTCGCCGGCGACGTCCGGGAGGTGATCGTGCCCAACGCGCTCGTGCTGGCGGGGATGGCCCTTCTGCTCCTGGCCCTGGCCCGCCGCGCGACGCGCAAAACGCTCGCTTGAGGGACAACGATGCTCGATGCGATCTTCAGAATCCGGGCGCTCGTGCTCAAGGAGCTGCTGGCGACCCTCAAGGATCCGCGCAGCCGCTTCATGCTCTTCGCGCCGCCGATCGTGCAGTCCTTGCTCTTCGGCTACGCCGCGACGTACGACCTCACCGACGTGCCCTACGCGGTGCTCGATCGCGACCGCAGCGCTGCCTCCCAGCGGCTGCTCGCGCGTCTCGACGGCTCCCGAGTCTTCCGACGAGTCGCAAACCTCGAGCGCGCGGACGAGATCCGGGCGGTCGTCGACCGCGGCCGCGCCCTGCTCGTGGTGCAGATCGGCGAAGACTTCGAGCGCCGCCTGGCCTCGGGCCTTCCCGCCGACGTCCAGGTGATCGCCGACGGCCGCAACTCCAACACCGCCGCCACCGCGATCGGTTACGTCGGCGCGGCGGCGGAGGCGTTCAACGCGGAGTGGCGCGCGCAGCGAGGCGACCCGGGGGGCGCGGTCCGGGTCGAACTGCGCGCCTGGTACAACCCCAATCTCGAGACCCGCTGGCACATGGTGCCGGCGCTCATCGGCACGCTCACGCTGCTCCAGACGCTGCTCCTCACCGCCATGTCGGTCGCCCGCGAGCGCGAGCAGGGCACCTTCGACCAGCTGCTGGTGACGCCGTTCAGGCCGCTGGAGATCATGGCGGGCAAGACCATCCCGTCGATGCTCGTCGGCATCGCCCAGGCGACGCTGATCCTGCTCGTGGCCCAGCTGTGGTTCCGGATTCCCTTCGCCGGCTCGTTCTGGGTGCTCTACGTCGGCCTGGCCTTTTTCCTGCTCGCGGCGATCGGAATGGGCCTGCTGCTGTCCGCGGTCGCCGCGACGATGCAGCAGGCGATGCTCTACTCGTTCGTCCTGCTGATGCCGTTCTCGCTCCTCTCGGGCCTCGCCACTCCGATCGAGAGCATGCCGGAGTTTCTCCAGAAGATGACCTACGTCAACCCGCTGCGGTACGCGATCGAGATCGCGCACCGCGTCTACCTCGAAGGAGCCGGCCTGGCACTCCTCGGACCGCAGCTCTGGCCGCTCGCGCTGATCGCCGCCGTGACGCTGCCGTTCGCTGCCTGGATGTTCCGCCACCGTCTGGTTTGACACGGAGAAGAAAGCCATGAGCTATCGTCGCTTTGCCGTTCGCCGCTTTGCCGTCGCCTGGATGGCGGGCGCTCTCGCGCTCGCCGGTTGCGCGGTCGGACCGGACTACCGCCGCCCGGAGACGCCGTTGCCCGCCCGCTGGGGCAACGCGAGCGAGCCTGGAATCTCCATGGAGAGCGCCGACCTCGCCCGCTGGTGGACCGCCTTCAAGGATCCCGTGCTCGACTCCCTGGTCGAGCGCGCCGTGCGCTCCAATCCGGACCTCCGCCTGGCCGAAGCCCGCATCCGCGAAGCGCGCGCGACGCGCGCGGCCACCGCCGCCGGCGCCTGGCCGGGAGTCGACGTCTCGGGCTCGTACACTCGCAGCCGCTCCAGCGAGCACGGCTCCGTATCCCGATCCCAGGGAAACGCAACGCAGCCGTCCCAGAGCCTCGGGGTCGAGCAGGATCTCTTCCGGACCGGCTTCGACGCGAGCTGGGAGATCGATTTCTTCGGCCGCGTGCGTCGCAGCGTCGAGGCGGCCGACGCCTTGATCGAAGCCACGGTCGAAGACCGCCGGAACGCTCTCGTGACGCTTCTCGGCGAGGTCGCCAGGAGCTACGTCGACCTGCGCGGCTTTCAGCAGCGGCTCGCGGTCACGCGCGCGAACTTCAAGGCTCAGCAGGATACCCTAGAGCTCACGCGGGTACGCTTCACCGCAGGTCTCGCGAGCGATCTGGACGTCGCCAGGGCGGAGTCTCAGGTCAACACCACCGCGGCGCAGATCCCGGTTCTGGAAGCGGCGATCAAGCAGGCCGCGCACCGCCTCGATGTGCTGCTCGGCTCGGAGCCCGGCGCCTTGTGGAGCGAGCTGTCGAAGGAAGCGCCGACCCCGACGCTCCCGCCCGAGGCGCTGGTCGGCCTGCCGTCCGAGCTGCTGCGGCGGCGGCCGGACATCCGCGGCGCCGAGCGGCGGCTCGCCGCCGCGACCGCGCAGGTCGGCGCCGCGACGGCCGATCTCTTTCCCCGGTTCTCGCTGACGGGCGCCTTCGGTCTGCAGAGCGTCTCGGCGAGCGACTGGTGGAGCGCGCCGAGCCGCTTCTGGTCGATCGGACCGACGCTGCGCTGGCCCGTCTTCGACGCCGGCCGGATCCGCGCCAACATCGAGGTGCGAAACGCACAGCAGGAGCAGGCGCTGCGGCAGTACGAGAAGACGATCCTGACCGCCCTGGAGGAGGTGGAAAACGCGCTGGTGAGCTACGCCAGGGAGCAGGCGCGCCACCGCTCGCTGCTCGCGGCGGTCGCGGCGAACCGCAGGGCGGTCGAGATGGCCAACGAGCTTTATCTGCGAGGGCTCAACGACTTCCTCAACGTGCTCGATGCCCAGCGCTCGCTCTACGCCGCCGAGAACGACCTCGCGCAGAGCCGGGCGGCGATGGCCTCGAACCTCGTCGCCCTCTACAAGGCTCTCGGCGGCGGATGGGATATCGATTAGTTTCCGGTTCCCGGTTCAAGGCGAGCACAAGACGTCGGGAACCCTCGGGAAACCGGAAACCCGGAGACTATCTCCTGCCGTAGACCTTCTCGATGAAGCCTTCTTTTTCGAGCTCGCGCACGATGCTGTCGTCGATCAGGCTGTCGACCGTGACCTTGCTCGTCGGGTTCTGCTTGAGCGCCTCGTCGAGCTGAATCTTCATTCCCTCGCGCGTGGTGTAGGGGACGCGCTCGAGGATCTTCGCCGTCGACCCATAGGAGCTGTCCAGGTACGCCTTGTTGGCGCCGCGGAGATGCCTGGCGACGATCCGCTGTGCGCCTTCCTTGTTGGTCTTGAAGTAATGGGCCGCCTCGATCAGCGCCATCAGCACCCGCTTCACCACCGGGCGGTTCTTGGCGAGATAGCTCTTGGTGGTGACCGCGCAGATGAACGGGAACGGGTAGGGCTTTTCCAGATCGGACATGTTCGCGATGATGCGGTGCGGCAGCCCGCCCGGGATCAGGTGGACGTTGCCCGGCGGCGAGGGGAAGCCCGCGATCACGCCGCGGCTGAAGCCGGCCGCCCGCTCCGATGCCCCTCCGACCTGAATGATCTTGACCTCCTCCATCGGTCGCAGCCCCAGCCCCCTGAGCAGCTCGCGCGCGGCGACGTCGGAGACGCTGCCGAAACGGCTGATCCCGATCGATTTTCCCCTGAGGTCCTCCGGCTTCCTGACGCTGTCGAGGACGACCAGCTCGTAGGCGAGAACGTTGATCAGGCAGCCCGTGCTCACCGTGTCGGCGCCGCGCACCGCCGCGTTGGCGACGCCGCTGCCCGCCGCGTTGCCGACCTGGATGTCCTGGGCGACGATCGCCTGGATGCCGACGGTGGTGCTGCCGATGTAGACGAGATCGACGTCCAGCCCCTGCTTCTTGTAGAAACCGGCGTCGGCGGCGATCGTCCAGACCGAGTTGAGCGTATCGGTCGAGCTGTACGCCACCTTGATCTTTTCCTGCGCTCCGGCGCCCGGCGGCAGCAGACCGAGGACCGACAACAGGAGCGCCAGAAGCCCGCGACGTGAGGAAGTGCTTCCGCCCATAAACCCCTCCCGCTTCGGCGTGATCGCGAATTCCTGAAAATCCAGCGCAGCATAAAGAGAGCCGCGCCATGAGTCAAGCAGAGCGCTTGCGGCGGTGCCCGATCTGGCGTAGATACCGTCGCATGGCCGGGGTCCCTGAAGCGCGCCTTGCGACGGTCTCTCTCTTTCTTTTCTCCCTCCTGCTCGCGTGGTCGGCCGCCGCCCCGCTCGCCGCTCAGGGCAGGCCCGAAAAGGAGCGCATCCGCATCGGCTACGCGGCGCGCGCGGTGACGCACTCCATTCCCTTTCTGGCCAGCGAGGCGGGTCTGTTCCGCGAGGAGGGGCTGCAGGTCGAGGTGGTGCGCACGGCCGGCGCCGTCTCGCCGATGGCGCTGATCTCCGGGGACACCGATTTCGCCACCATGTCCGCCTACCTTCTCATTCCGGTTTCGGTCCGCAACCGGGACGTCGCCATGCTCGCCGGCCTGACCCGCTATGCCTCGATGACGCTGGTGAGCCGGCCCGAGATCCGCAGCGCAAAGGACCTCGCCGGCGCGGTGATCGGACTGCAGCGGCCGGGGGATGCCTACGAGAAAAACGCGCGCGCGGCGCTCCAGCACCTCGGGCTGAGCCCCGACAGGGACGTGAAGTTTCTCTATCTCGGCAGCAACGAAGCGATGTGGATCGCGCTCGAGGCGCGCAAGGTCGCGGCGACGATGGTCTCCCCTCCCGCAACGCTCTTCGCCCGCAAGGCCGGGATGAACTTCCTCGTCAACCTTTCGGAGCTCAAGATCGAGTACCAGGGGTCGACCTTCGCGGCGCGCCGTTCCGCAATGAAAAGCTTTCCGAACCTAACCCTGCGGGCGATGCGCGCCATGGTTCGAGGAATTCACTTTTTCAAAACGCGGCGCGAGGACACGCTCAAGATCCTCGCGAAATTTCTCGGCACGGCCGATCGCGAGGCGCTCGAAGAATCGTGGGCTTACGGCGCCGAGATGCCGTCCAGGCCGTACCCTGTGGAAAGCGCGGTCCAGGCCGTGATTCAGCACCTGGCCGAAGGCGATCCCAAGTTCGCCGGCTACAAGCCGGCAGATTTCATAGAGCCCGGCCCGCTCGCCCAGCTCGACCGAAGCGGCTTCATCGACCGCCTCTACGGAGCGAGATAAGACATCGCGCGGCCGGACGTGCTGTCCCCTTTTAACTTCCATGCCCGCCCGGGGTGTCAGGCTTTTCCCTACATTTCCGCCGCCGGCCGTTTCCGTCTCACGCTTCCAGGCGCGGAATCCCCGTTAGAATTCGAGCCGGCCGCCCATGGCACGATATTTGGTTTTCAGGCGCTGACAAGAGGCAAAGCATTTCGGTGTGCAGGCAAACCGAGACACTACTCGTTTGGCCCACCCTCGGCCAGCTCCGCTGTCGAACCCCGCTTTCTCACACTCCTTTCGGAGGCCACCGTTCCGCGACGGAACATAATTTCGCGAAGCTGGCCGAGCCGCTTCTCAATCGCCCTTCCAGCGGGGGATGCCTTAACGTCGGCGCGGGTCTTTTGATCCGCGCCGACCGAGAAAAGATCACGGCGAATCGCTCCCCGAAGCGCGCCCCGGACGGCCCCGGCGCGCCGCCGACGACCTCACAGCCGGTGGTAGCTGATCGCCGCGCCCCGGAGAACGGCGAGAATGCCGCCGTTTGCCGTTTGGGGTCAGGTCTAGCATCGTAGCACATTCAATTTTCACCGATCAGTTCCGCCTGTCCGGTCTCATCGACTCACGCACGATCCGTCCCACCGTGGTGAAATGAACTCCAAATTCCCTGGCGATCTGTTGATAGCTGTAAAC
>DATLYW010000009.1 GCA_035574315.1 Candidatus Zixiibacteriota bacterium | reverse complement strand
GTTTCACCCGAAGATCTGCCCCGCGCCGCATCGAGCCCCGCATTGACAACCCGCCAGCGATTCCATATAGATTCCCCTAGCTGCCGCGTTCCGGGCGGGCGTAATTCAGCGGTAGAATGCCAGCTTCCCAAGCTGGACGTCGCCGGTTCGATCCCGGTCGCCCGCTCCAGTTTTTACGGCTCCAGCGCCGGCTTCCCATGGATGGACGCCCCCTACGTTTTCCTGCCGCAGTTCCGTGGCCGCTTACGAGGCGCTTGCAAAAATTACAGACAAGGATTTTCCGCCATTTGCTACCGATGCGCGAAGATAAGTCGGGAACCCTGAGAAACGGGTGCCCGCCGGGCCGCCGCAAGCTTTCCAACGTCGCGAGCACGCGGGACGCAACGGAACGCGATCTGCAAGAGACCGCAGCGCACCCCTTCTCCGCCGGCGATTCTCCTCCGGTTGCACGTTGACGAGACTCCGACCTTCGAGGTCCAGCCGTGGCGACGAACCCGATGGCGAACGACGTGCTTTCCCCATGGTGGAGACATGCCGTCATCCTGACGATCGCGGCCGGCTTTACGATCTTGATCTGGCTTTCCGCGAAAGCCTATCGCGACGCCCCGCCTATTCCCGAAAGAGTGGCGGGACCGTCCGGCGAGACTCTCTTCACCCGTGAAGACATCCTTGCGGGGCAGAGCCTTTTCACGAAATACGGCCTGATGGACAACGGCACGATCTGGGGCCACGGCGCCTATCTCGGGCCCGATTTCTCCGCTGCGTATTTGCATGCGCTCGCCCTCGGCGCGAACGAGGTCCTGGCCAGAGAACGGTTCGGAGGCCCGCTGGCAGAGCTTTCTCCGGCGGCGCGCGGTGCCGTCGGAGCGGAAACCGCGCAACTGCTGAAGGAAAACAGGTACGACCCCCGGTATCGAACCTTGCGCTATACGCACGCGGAAGCGCTGTCCTATCGGAGTCAGATCCAAAGATGGGCGGCGTACTTTTCCGAGCCGCGCAACACGCGCGGCCTGCCTGCGAAGTACATCGGCGACCCCGGGGAGATCAGACAGCTCACCGCCTTCTTCGCCTGGACGGCGTGGGCCTCCGTCGCCAATCGTCCGGGCAAACCCTACTCCTACACGAACAACTTCCCCTACGAGCCGATAGCGGGCAACACGCCGACCGGCGACGCCCTCCTGTGGAGCGCGCTGAGCCTGGTCGCCTTGCTCGCCGGAATCGCCGCCGTTCTGTTCGCTTTCGGCAAGTTCGATTATCTCGGCTGGAAGGGGAAGGGCGAGCACATCCACCCACAGATGCTCCCTGGAACGATCTCCGAGAGCCAGAAGGCGGTCATCAAGTACTTCTTCGTCGCCGCTCTGTTGTTTCTCGCCCAGGTCCTGGTCGGCGGCGCGACGGCTCACTACAGAGCGGACCCCGTCGGGTTCTACGGTATCGACCTGTCCCGTTGGCTTCCCAGCCATCTCGCGCGTACATGGCATCTGCAGCTGGGCGTCCTCTGGGTCGCCACCGCTTACGTCGCTGGAGGACTTTTCCTGGCCCCGGCTCTGGGAAAAGATCCGGCCGGTCAGGCCAGAGGGGTCGATCTCCTCTTCGGGGCGCTACTCGTCGTCGCCGCCGGCAGCTTGCTGGGGGAGTTGCTCGGCCTGAACCAGGCAGTGGGAGATCTGTGGTTCTGGTTCGGCCACCAGGGCTGGGAATATCTCGAGCTCGGGCGAGCGTGGCAGATCCTGCTCGCCGCGGCCTTGATTTACTGGCTCGTTCTGCTGTTTCGCGCGCTTGCCCCTTCGCGCCGCGATCCGGAGCGGCGGGAGATTGCTTCGCTCTTTTTGTACGCCGCCGCTGCCATCCCGCTTTTTTATTTGCCGGCCATGTTCTTCGACGACCGCACCCACTTCACGGTCGTCGACATGTGGCGCTTCTGGATCATCCACCTCTGGGTGGAGGGTTTTTTCGAGCTGTTTGCCACCGTGATGGTCGCGATCATTTTCTATCAGCTGGGGGCGGTGTCCCGTGCGACCGCCGCGCGCGTGGTCTATCTGGACGCGATCCTCTACCTCGGCAGCGGGATCGTCGGCACCGGCCACCACTGGTACTGGACCGGACAATCGAACGTCACGATGGCCTTCGCAGCGATGTTTTCAGCCCTGGAGGTCGTGCCGCTGACGCTGCTCACGCTCGACGCGTGGGATTTCGTGAGATTGAGTCGCGGCAGGTGCGACGTGTGCAACAAGGCGATCGCGGTGCCGCATAAATGGACTTTCTACTTCCTCATGGCCGTCGGCTTCTGGAACTTCGTCGGCGCCGGGGTATTCGGCTTTCTCATCAATCTTCCCATCGTGAGCTACTTCGAGGTCGGCACGATGCTGACGCCGAATCACGGCCACGCCGCTATGATGGGGGTCTTCGGCATGCTCGCCATCGCGCTCCTGACCTTCGCCCTGCGCCAGGTCCTCGGCGACGGCCGGTGGGCGACGGTGGAGAAGCTCATCGGGGTGTCCTTCTGGGGACTGAACCTGGGTTTGGGGCTGATGGTCCTGATCAATCTCTTCCCCGGCGGCGTGCTGCAGCTCGCCGATGTCCTGGAGCACGGCTACTGGCACGCCCGCAGCCCCGAGTTCCTGGACCAGCCGCTCGTACGTTACATCGAGTGGGCCCGCCTGCCCGCCGACGCCGTCTTCATCGCCGCCGGCGTCGTGCCGATGCTGATCGCCAGCGGCTGGACCCTCCTCGCAATGAGGCGACCTTCAGCTCCGCCGACGGGGGCCGAGTGACCGCTTGCCCCAGCCCGGATCCCCCTCACGCTCGGCCTTTGCGGCCCGGGAACCGGTCGGCCCACGTCCGCGCGTCCAGGACTGACCTTTCGGGTCGCGGGAGAGCAAAAGTCGACGAAGGAGCGGGCCGTGCTGGGGAGCGGCGTGCTTTGATTCGAGAAATTGACCGCTCGAGGTGTCGCTGCCCCTTCCGGTCCGCGCCAGAGTTGTCATGCCACCCGGACCGCGGCCTGTAAGTCGCTCTGATTTTCCGCCTTCCTCACTTCGAACCGTAACCCCCCCGCTTTGAGGTCCTGGTCGACGACGACGGTCTGGCCGTCGGCGAGCTCGCCTTTGAGAATCAAACGGCCGATGGGAGTCTCGAGCTCTTTCTGGATCGTTCGCTTCAGAGGGCGCGCCCCGTAGGTCGGGTCGTAGCCGGCGGCGGCCAAGTACTCCCGCGCCTGCTCGGTGAGCTCCAAGGTGATGTGACGCTCGGCGAGCCGGGTCCGCAGCCGCCCAAGCTGGATCTCGACGATCTGCTTGAGATGCTCGCGCGTGAGGCTGTGGAAGACGACGATTTCATCGACGCGGTTGAGAAACTCCGGACGGAACTGTCGCCTGAGCGCCTCCAGCACTTCGGCTTTCATGCGCTCGAAGGCCAGAAGGTCTCCGCCACGATAGTTGAGGATCAGGTGGCTGCCGACGTTGGAGGTCATGATCACGACGGTGTTTTTGAAATCCACCGTGCGGCCGTGGCCGTCGGTGAGCCGCCCGTCGTCCAGAATCTGCAGCAGCACGTTGAAAACGTCGGTGTGGGCTTTCTCGATCTCGTCGAACAAGACAACCGAGTACGGCCGCCGCCGGACGGCTTCGGTGAGCTGGCCGCCTTCTTCGTAGCCGACGTAGCCGGGAGGCGCGCCGATCAACCGCGCCACCGTATGCCGTTCCTGGTACTCCGACATGTCCAGGCGAATCATGTTGTTCTCGTCGTCGAACAGAAATTCGGCCAGGGCGCGAGCGAGCTCCGTTTTCCCCACGCCCGTGGGGCCGAGAAAGATAAACGAGCCGATGGGACGGTTGGGATCTTTCAGTCCCGATCGCGCGCGCACCACGGCGTCGGCCACCGCTTCGACCGCCTCGTCCTGCCCCACCACGCGCTTGTGCAGGTGCTCGCCGAGCCGCAGGAGTTTTTCCTTTTCTCCTTCGAGGAGCTTGGCGACCGGAATGCCCGTCCAGCGAGATACCACGGCCGCGATGTCATCTTCGTCGACCTCTTCCTTGAGCAGTCGCATGCCGCCCTGATCGCGAAGCTTTTGCTCCTCGCTGGCGAGTTCCTTTTCCAGCTGCGCAAGCCTCCCGTACTTGAGCTCGGCGACCCGGTTGAGATCGTACTGGCGTTGCGCCTGATCGATAGCGACCTTGGTCTTTTCGATCTCCTCCTTGAGGCTGCGCAGCCGGCCGATGGCCTGCTTTTCCACCTCCCATCGGGCTCGAAGCCGCTCCTGCTCCGCTTTCAAGTCCGCGAGCTCCTTTTCAAGCTTCGCCAAACGTTCGCGCGAAACGGCGTCGGTCTCCTTGCGCAGCGCCTCCCGCTCGATTTCCAGTTGCATGACCCGGCGAGAAACCTCGTCGAGCTCGGTGGGCAGCGAGTCGATCTCGGTACGGAGTTTCGCCGCAGCTTCATCGACGAGGTCGATCGCCTTGTCGGGCAAGAACCGGTCGCTGATGTATCGGTGGGAGAGGACGGCGGCAGTAACCAGAGCCGCGTCCTTGATGCGCACGCCGTGGTGGACTTCATAACGCTCCTTGAGCCCTCGCAGGATCGAAATGGTATCCTCGACGCTCGGCTGATCCACGAGCACGGGCTGGAAACGCCTCTCCAGCGCGCGGTCCTTCTCCACGTGCTTGCGATATTCGTCCAAAGTCGTGGCGCCGATGCAATGAAGCTCGCCCCGCGCCAGCATGGGCTTGAGCAGGTTGGAGGCGTCCATCGCGCCTTCGGCGGCGCCCGCACCCACCACCGTGTGCAGCTCGTCGATGAAAAGAATGATCTCGCCCTCGGATTCCTGCACCTCCTTGAGAACCGCCTTGAGCCTTTCTTCAAATTCGCCCCGGTATTTCGCCCCGGCGATCAGCGCCCCCATGTCGAGGACGATCAGGCGCTTGTTTTTAAGGTTCTCCGGCACGTCGCCGCGCACGATGCGCTGGGCGAGGCCTTCGACAATGGCAGTTTTCCCCACCCCGGGATCGCCGATGAGGACCGGATTGTTTTTAGTGCGCCGCGACAGCACCTGAACCACGCGCCGGATCTCTTCGTCGCGGCCGATGACGGGATCGAGTTTACCCTGAGCGGCGAGCTTGGTGAGATCGCGGCCATAGCGCTCGAGCGCCTGATAGGTCGCTTCGGGAGTGGGAGAGGTCACGCGCTGATTGCCGCGCACTTTTTTGAGCGCAACCATCAAGCGCTCGCGTGTAAGCCCGAGGGCGCGGAGCACCCGTCCAGCCCCGCCCGCCTTTTCTTCGAGCATGGCGAGCAGCAGATGCTCGACGCTCACGTAATCGTCCTTCAAAGCTTTGGCTTCCTCTTCGGCCTGCGTGAGCAGACGCGCAAGCCGTTGTGTCACGTACACTTGCTGCGCTTCGGTGCCGGGGCCGGAAACCTGCGGGATGCGGTTGAGTTCCTCGGCGATTTGATCCCGCACCGCGCTCGGAGCAATGCCGGCTGCGGCCAGAAAAGCGGCGGCGAGGCCTTCTTCCTCCTCGAGCAGGGCTGCGAGCAGATGCTCGACATCGACCGCCTGGTGATTGCGCCGCACGGCCAATGCCTGCGCCCGTCGCAGGGCTTCTTGCGATTTTTCCGTTAAACGATTGATGTCCATAGTGGCTCCTTCTGTTCCAGGCTATAGGATCCCGCGCCTCGGGCAGTCCAGCCGGATTCAATTTAACCACTTTTACTCTTCCGGCCAGACCTCGTGCCGACTTCTCGATCACCGGGGCAAGAGCGCGGCGGGGACCGCGCCGGGGCGCCCAGAGGTCGAGCGGGACCGGCCACAGCGAGCGCTCGACCTTGGCCGGCAACGTCGTGCCCGTAACGGTCACGGGGTCGTCGCCGGCACCCGCACCCGATTGTTCGCGCCGCAGGATGGGCAGCGAGTCCGCTGGGCTTCGGTCACCGATTTTTCCTCAGGGTTTTGCGGCCCCGGCACCCCTGGCATCTTGAACGTCATTTCCCGTTTCCCGGGTCCGTTTCGTGAAGCGGTAGCCCGCCTCCACGAGGCTCTGGCGCAGATGCTGGCGCGCGTACTCGAGGACGCGCTCGACCTCCGGCTCGGATTGATCGAGGGCTTCTGCGAGCTCGGGGCCCGTAAGCCGCTCGGCGTAACGAAGGCGAAGCGTGAGGCGCCATTCTCGAGGCATCCCGGCCAGGGCGGCGTTGACTCGTTGAAGCAGTTCCTCCTTCGCGGCGACCGATTCTTCAGGCGTCGAGATTTCCTCGTCGGGGAAGATGTCCTCGAGCTTGAGATCTTCGTCGGGCTGATAAAACTCGAGGATTTCGTCGCCCAGAGTCGAGACCGCTTCGTGCGGCGGCGTCTCGGGAATGTCCTCTTCGATACGGACTGTCTGCTCGCGCTCCGATTTTATTCGATCTGTTTCGGCGCGAAGTTGCTCCGCCGCGAGCTGGACGAGCCACGTCCCGAAATCTCTCGCCGCGGGCTCTCGGACGAAGTCGCCGTAAGCTCGCACAATCACGGTGTCCACCACGTCTTCCGCTGTGAGATCTCCCTTGGCCAAGTCGCCCACGGACTCGAGATACGCAATTTGGTGCCGAATCCATTCGTAGAGCCGGGGCAGATTGCGGATCACTGCAGAAAAAAAGACCTCGCGATTCTGCTGCCCGACCGGCGCTGCCGCGATCTTTGACCGGCGCAGACGTTCCCGCACGGTGGGTCGCTTCCACAGACGCTCGCGGCGCAAGGCCGCTCGATACGCATCGAGCTGGCGCTCGATCTCCGCGAAAGCCTCCCGCAAGCACTCCGTGAGTTCATGGCGCTCTTCTTTGGTAGCCAAGTTTTTTCCCGGCAGCTTCAAGATCATGGACACGCGGTAGAGAGACCGCGTTGGGTTCTTTTCAACCATAATGCGCAGATCAACAAGATCGGGCGAAAAGTGTCCGGCCTTCCTGCCGAGTCTCGCGATCAAATTGTCAATCAGCTTTTGATCGCTCTTTTGCAGGGTAAAGTCTTTCGATTCGATATGATGCTTCATGGTGTATTTTCCGATTGTTTACGCGCTTGCTCTATCACACCGTCCATCGACGACCGAAGCTCCGCGCCCGGTGTTCACTTCTTCCGCTCGAAAACCTCGCTGGGCGTCGTCGTCGAGAACGCATGAGGATCGGTCCTCATCAGCATGTCGAGAATTTCCCCGCGATGCCGCTTTTCTTCTTCGTGAATCCGCCGCAGGCCTTCGGCGATCTCCGGGTCGGCGTCCTGGGCCAACGTGTAGAGCCGCTCCAGCGCTTCGATCCCGTCGCGCTTTTCCTCTTCGATATCGATGAGCAGGTTTTCCCAGGCGTTGCGGCCTTTTTCGACCGCTATCGGCACCTCGGGGATTTCTCCGCCCAAGGCGACGATTTTCTCCCGCAGCCATTCCACATGAGCCTTCTCCTCCTCCGCGATGCGCAGCAGACGCTCGCGAAAGTGGGGATAGATCATGCGCCGGGCGTGCTCCTGGAACTGGGCAACATCCCTGGCTTCATCGACGTATTCTTCGCGCAGGAACTCGACAAGGCGCTGGCGGTGGTCCGGCCGCAGAGCGTCGAAAAAACTCCGCCATCCCGTAGATAGGATCTCCGTCAAGTCCATATTTGCACCTCCGTTCGTGCGCCCTCGCCCGCCGGTGACCGTCCGCCCGTGTCACCGTGGAACTCACGCAACGACGCGCACATGCTGCGTCCGGCGCACCTTTCAGTGCGCTTTTTGCGACACGACGCGAACCTGCACGCGCAGGTAAAAACCGTGGACCCCCAGCGTGCGCGACGGGGCCTCGATCACGGTGGCGTCGCCGACCATCGGCGGGATGCGAATCTCCACGGTTTCCTCTTCCTCGAGAAGGCCTTCCCCGTCGCAGGCCCGGCACGGGAAGAGCCCTTCGCGTCCCGTCCCGCCGCACTTCCGGCAAGGAGAGCAGCCGGGTACCGATATCAGCGCCGTGCCACCCTTGACCGCATCCTCCGGAGCGAGCATCACCTGCACGTCCAGAGCCTGGCATCGCTCGCGCGACGGGGCGCGACCGCCGGCGAGTAGCGCGGCGATTCTGGCAAACGCAGCGTCGAAGCGCGCGCGATCGATCTCCGCGCGGACGGGCAGGAAAAGCTCGGGCACGAGCGAATCGGCTTCGGTTGCCCCGCCGGCGAGTACCGGCATCGAAAGCGCGCCTGCTCCGGCCCCGGAATGGGACAAACCCTGCTCGTAATGCCGGCGGCGCTCGGCATCGGAAAGAACCTTGTACGCCTCGACAATCTCCTGGAAGACGCTCAGGCAGCTCGCTCCCGCGCAGTCCGGATGATAACGCCGTGCCAGCTCTTTGAATGCCCGGCGGATGCCCCGCCGACTTTCCGTCGGCGTCACGCCCAGGACCATATAATAAGTTTTCCGCAGCATGACGGCGCCGGTCCTTTCGGAGGCTTTCTTCCCGCCCTGGCAACCAGGCGGTTCTCCGTCGCCTCAACTTCGAAGTCGTTTTTCCCGAGCCCGGCAGACCGGCGCGGACCAACCACCTGTCGTCGGCCTATCGGGCGAAGGACGACGATGCCTCGGTTGCTCGCGCGCGGCGGCGGGCAATCGATTCACCGCTTTCGCCCATTGCTCTCAGCAAGATTCAAGCCCCCTTATTTCGTAAGCCGTTTCGAAGGGCGATCGGCGCAGGTTTATCATCGGCGCGAAATCGCCCGGTTATGATTCGCGAAATTGATAAAGGCCCGGCGGCACGCCGGGTCTGGTTGTCGAGAAGGACGGTCCGGCGCTTTCAAAGGACCCTGGTCGATCGATCGGCGAGTGTTTATTATGAGTAGCGGTAACCATCGCTTCCTTTGCGACATTCTCAGGCGGACCGGCGCGGGGTGACGACGTTCCGGGCAAACGGCGCTCGACGAGGTCATGGGCGCTCGAGTCGTCATCTGGGTAAAATGGGAACGCTGAAGGCGCTCGTGATCGGAATGGTGCTTACGTTCTTGAGCCTGATGTTGGCGAGTAGCTTTATCGTAGCTTTTGTCGTCGCAATCGGCTGGCTCGGAACCGCCGTCGAAAGAGCGATCAAGCAAAGAAGGACAGGGAAAAATCCTTCGACATCAACATAGTCGCCCATCTTCGCGATCGATGAGACGCCTGCCGTTGCCCGAGAAGAGGTTGAGTGCGCGGCCGGCTTGATTTGGCACGCGTCGAGCGACCGCGTGCCGCTAAGGGGACCAGATCGAGGCTTTGACCGTCCAGAGACTGCCCGGATATTTTCGTTTCAGCTCTTCTGCGACCCGGCTCAGCTCCTTACGGTCGCCGGTCGCTTTGTAGCGGCTGACGCCTCTCCAGTAGACGGCTTGGGCAGCGGCGCTGGTTCGGGCAAATTTCTCGGCGGTTTCGGCATATCGCTTCTCTGCTTCGGTCCAGTCTTTGCGCATGAAGGCGATTCGGGCCAGGGCCAGCTCCAGGCGAGCGCGAAACTCGGCGTTCGGCAGATAGCCCTCGCTTCTTGCCCGCTCGGCTCCGTCCGAATCCAGAACAACCACGGTCGGCGTCCACAGCACGCCAAAGCGATGAAAATAACCGGGATGCTTTTTGATATGCGCCTGGACAGGAACGAAATTCTCGTCGATGAACTTCGACGTCGTTTCGTCTGCGTAGGATTCGGCTTCCAGCCGAACGCATCCGCCTCACGCGGGAGCTGCACTGAAATCGATGAGAACTGGCTTGTTTTCGGTTTTAGCTTGCGCCAGCGCTTCATCCACATCCAGCTTCCAATGGACGGCCATTTCGTTATTGCTCCTTTCGAGGTTGTTTCTCTTCAATGCCGCTCGAATCCGCCTCAGAACCGCAAAAATGCGCCGATACCGCCTGCCCCTCGGAGAAGCTCCGCCGCATCTCCCTGGACCTGTTCGACTTTACC
Organism: Candidatus Zixiibacteriota bacterium; assembly: GCA_035574315.1. NCBI lineage: Bacteria > Pseudomonadati > Candidatus Zixiibacteriota > Candidatus Zixiibacteriota bacterium. The sequence goes on along the minus strand of DATLYW010000009.1, from coordinate 87,614 downwards.
GTCCTGCTCGACGACTCGCTCCGCCATCCGCTCCATGAGGTCGCTGACCGGTCGGACAGCGCCGCCGCAGTAACGGCAGGCGCCTTCGGTGCTGGCCAACAACAGGTTGCAATTCTCGCAGCAACCGCCCTTGGGGTTGAAGCCAGCCGCGTAGACCAGGCGCCATATTCGCTCCTCGCAAAGCGCCTGGATCGTCCGCTCCAGGCCCAGCGTCGCCGGCTGGTGACCGTCGGCTGCAATTAACTCCCGGACCAGGCGCTTCTCGAATTCCTGCTCGATCTGCCGTTCCACGCGGAGGGTTTCCTGGAGCACCTCGTGCGCGCTTGCGGTCACGGGCAAGGCAATCCGCTCAACGACGCGAGCGCGCACGCGCTTGGAAAGAAGGGACTGCAATTCGCCGGTCGCCTCAGGCGGGCCGGCAAGCAGCAAACGGTCAAAGCCGTATCGATCAACGACAGCATTGAGCATTTCGGCGACCCGCTTCAAGTGCCAGTGCGCGTGGGTGGCGGCCCGCCGCTGAAAGTGGCGCTCCGAGAGAAGGTGGTCGGTTCCGGTGGTTTTGACATGCCGGACCGAGGCATCGGCCCAGGCTTCCTGCTGCTCCTCAATTTCACCCATAAAGATCGTAAAAAGCCGAGCCTGGGCCTTATCGACAAGCGCCACTCCGTAACGCTCGTAGTCGTCCAGGATGTTGAGCAGCGGGAGAACGTAAGGGCGATCGGTCCAGTTCGCCTGGCTTCGAACCGGTGCGTTGATCTGGCGCGCCCAGAGAAAATCTTCCGAGCGGTCGCAGAAAAGCACGAGGCTTTTCCCCTCGGGTCTGAGGGCGGCGACGTGCTCGTGCGCCCGAGCGGCGTCCGCCGAAAAATTCTCCAGCTCGGTGTCCTTGAGCCTCGCTTCTACGCGGCGCAGCATGTCTCGAAGCGTGACTTCAAAGCGGCGGCTCAGATTGCTCGCCTTACTCTGGTCGAGATCGAGATAGACGCTGAGGACGGGACTTCCCGGGACGGGTTTGCGTTGCAGGAGGTCCTGAATGTCGTCTCGGGTGATCATCTCTCCTCGGCAATGCTCCCGGTTGAGCGCAGGCCGGCGTAGCGGAGCACCATGGCGAGGCTCAGGATAAAAACGGAAACGACCAGCAGGTGCTGCCAGGGGATGTGCAGCGTGCCGAGCAAGATGACCTCCCGCAACGTCGCCACGATGCCCACTTCGACCATGGTGGCCACCGAGACGCGATGCTCCTCCAGGTAAATCAGCAACAGGCGGAAAAGCTCTACGAGCACCAGGATGAAAAGGATATCGCCGACGACAAGAGAGAAGTCAGCGCCCTTGACCAGGAGCTCTCCCAGGTGGACGAGCTTTATCCCCATGGCGACGAGCAGCATGGCGCATAAACCGAAAACGATCATGTCCTGGGCGAGCTCCAGGTACTTGCGCGGGATTGGATGCGTCTGCTGCACGCCCCTGCTTTCGGTTTTGCGGCCGCCGTTGTGTTTTGACACGCTAGGCTTCGGCGGCGGCTCCGCCGTGTTTCTCTCGCCCCTGCGCAAGAGGTTGTTCAGCCGCAGCATGCTTCACGACTCCCTCGATACCGGCCTGCCGATCCAGACGCCGGATCGAGTCGCCCTGGAAAAATTTCTTTCGGTGCCGACAATTTAATGCCCAAAACCGCCCCGTCAAGCGGCTCCCGCTTGACCGCTTCGACGGCCATGATTACTCGTTTTTCGTGAATTCCTTGGTCTGGCTTTTCTTTGTTGTCGCGGCCGGGGTGTTGATCGCTGTTTCGGCTATTGTGCTGGTGATATTGACAATCAGCGTCCTGGCGGGGGTCATCATGTGGATGCCCCCATTCGGCAGGCGCGGCAGGGGCTCCCCTTCGGCGGCATAACGCCACGGCCGTGGCGCATCTTTGATGTGCACCCTTTGAGCCTGGCCGCCGTTACGACGGCGCGCCCAGGCTCTTGACAGTGCTTGCCGGGTGCTTAAATTTCAGGCGGAAAATTTTGAGGAGAGGAGGTGGGCGGTATGACGGCACTGATTCGATGGGATCCGTTTCGGGAACTCGCGAGCTGGCATCGGGATATCGACGAGCTCTTCGACCGCTTGTTCTCTTTTGATCGGGGAGGTATCTCGTCGCTTGCCGCATGGATGCCCGCAGTAGAGTCCTTCACGAAGGATGGTCAGTACGTTATCCGGGTGGATCTCCCGGGCGTCGATCCCAAAGACATGGAGGTTTCCGTCCTGGAGAATCGTCTGACCGTTCGTGGTGAGAGGAAAGCGAGCAAAGAGGTGGATCGGGCAGGCTATCGCTACACCGAGGCCTCTTACGGCAAGTTCGAGCGTACCCTCTCTTTGCCGGAGGGTGTTGATCGGGACAAGATCGCCGCGAAATACGAGCACGGCGTGCTCGAAATCTCGATTCCTCTTCCGGCAGGAGCGGTGGCGAAGAAAGTGCCGATCGAGATTGCCGGCGGCGAGGTGAAGCAGCTCAAAGCGGCTTAAGCGCGCTTTGCTGAACCGCTTGGGCGCGTCTTTCGCAGACGTGCAAACCCCCGACGAGGGGGTTTGTTTTCTCGCCGGCCCGGCTGTGATCGAGGTAGCAGGGCTGGCGCGATCTCAAGGCGGAGGCGGCAAGAGCTAAACCGTAAGCTGACGACCTGAAGAAAGGAGGTGAGGCCTATGAGGAACCTGTACTGGTTTGCTTTTCATCTGATCGTCGGAGTTTGGTTGATTGTTTCTCCATACGTTCTGGCGTTCACGGACGTGTTCCAGGCTTATTGGAATGCCGTCGCCGCGGGCGCAGTTTTTGTCCTCAGCTCGGCGATCGCACTGTACCTCGACCGCGAACACATCGCGGAAGAGTGGTCTCACGCTCAGCGAAAAGCCGCCTGAGCGCTCTTCAAGCTTAAACCCGCCCTGTCCTTTTAGCTCTGCCGCGTCCCTCCGTTTTCACCTCGGAGTCCGCCGTAGCCTCGCGAGCGGCGAGGGGTCTCGCGCAACGAAGACCGGGCTCTGAATCCGTTGAAAGGGAAGCCGGGGAGCGCGTAAAATTCGGCAGCCGATGCTCCACGGCCGCCGGAGGCCCTGCAAGGAGGACGTATTATGCGGTTGCTCATCATGTCGCTTGCCCTGCAGGTGCTCGCCTGCGCCACCCGCCCGGTCACGATCCAACAAGCCGCCGTGGTACCCCCTTCACGGATTCTCGCGCCCCAATGGTTGTCGCAGGCTCAGTACACGGGAAGCCTGGTCATCAAGCGCGACAGCGGCTTTATGGGGTCGGCCTGCACCGTCCGGGTCTTCCTCGACGCCGTTCCGGTCGCTGATCTCGCGCCGTCGGAAAAAATCGAGCTTTTCGTGCCCTACGGCGAGCACGTCGTCGGGGTCGTGCCGAACGGCATCTGCGGCGGAGGCGTTGCCGAAACGGCGGTCGTTGTTGCTGCGGAGCGGCAAAAAATCCTGCGCATAGCCAGTGGCCAGAGCGGAGACATTTACCTCCAGCCGAGCGCTTTTTGAGGCGGTCCTTGACGCGGGCCGCAGGACCCCGCCACGCTCCCCCCCCGGGCTCCATGGTGTTGCGCCCCGCTCGATTTCGCGGTCAAATAGGCAAGATATTTCTGACGGACCCCTCCTGTCGGCTTGGCAATTCCCCATCATCGACCTCACCCCTAACGGCCTGAAACCGAGCTGGCGGAGGGCCGTGCGACCTCGAATCGACGGCGAGACAGAGGCTGCGCCGATTTCTCTGGCTGCGGGTCGGCGGTTTCGGCCTCCCTTCTCGCTTGTCGTCCGGCGCCGGAAGCGCGAAAGGGACGGACATGAAGAATCGTTCGATGGCGGTGTGGCTGAACGGTCTTGCCGCCGGAGCGATCGGGGCCGCGATTACGGCCTTGTGGTCACTGCTTTTGGAAACCGCTCGTGGTCTCCCGTTTTATGCGCCCACCGTTCTGGGGACCGTGTTTTTTCTCGGGTTGTCCCCAGACGGTTCCATCGAGCCGGCGCAGTTTTCGCTGGAGCTCCTGCTCGCCTACCTCTGCTTCCATGCGCTGGCCTTCGTCGTCCTCGGTGAGATCGCCGCGTTTGTCTTGCTGGCCGACAAGAACCCGAATCTCTGGTTGTCGGTTCTGCTGCTCTTTGCGGCGCTGCACTTCGGGTTCGTCGCCACGGCCTTTGTTTTTGCGAAGCTGCTTTTCGACGGTGTGGCCTGGCTGACGGTTGTCGCCGGAAACCTCCTCGCGGCCGCCGGAATGGCCGGCTACCTGCAGCTTCGTCACCCGAAGTGGCAAAGATACCGCCCATCCCCGCCACAACCCGCCGACCACCTTTCCGGAACAGACTAGGCTCCGGCCGGGACCGTCACGGCCGTCAAGGTAAGGATGAAGCCTTGGTTCAGGGCCCGGGTGTTCCCGCGAAGAGTGGCAAGTTTTGCAAAAATGCAGTAAGCAAGGTCGGTAACAACCCGAGGAGCTGCCCATGGCGAACTCGAAGCTGACGATGGCGCTCTCGCATTACGACCGCCACGTTCCGTTTTTCGACGGCTCGGTGCGGATCGAAGGCGCGGACGTGACGGTCCTGGAGGTCGGGCAGTCCGAAGCGCTCAGGCACGGCCGCGACCGCCACGAGCGGATGCTTCAAAAAGGCGAGTTCGACATTTGCGAGCTGTCGCTCTCGTCGTACCTGATGGCGCGAAGCCGCAACATGCCGTTTACGGCCATTCCCGTGTTCCCGCGAAGGCTTTTCAGCCTGTCGCAGATGTGGGTCAATACCGGCGCCGGAATTCGTTCGCCGCGGGATCTGGTCGGTAAACGAGTCGGGCTCAGCACCTTTCAGACCACGCTCTCCGTGCTGGCGAAGGGGGATCTCCAGGCCGAATATGGGGTCCCCTGGCGTAGCATGCTTTGGGTGGTCGCCAAGGAAGAGGCGGTTCCGTTCACCCCTCCGGAAGGGGCGAGCATCGAGCTGGTAAGCCCGGGGAAAAAGCTCGGCCCCATGCTTGAATCCGGCGAGATCGACGCCCTGATGATGCCGCATCCGCCGCAGGAGGCGCTTCGCGGATCGCCGAAAATACAGCGCCTGTTCGCCGATCCGAAACGGGAGGAACTTCAATACTTCCGGAAAAACGGCTACTATCCAATCATGCACGTCGTGGCCTTCAAGGACGAGGTGCTGGCGCGTGCCCCGGAGCTGGTGCCGAGCACGATGGAAGCCTTCGAGCGCGCAAAAGAGGCGTGCAGGCGGTACTACGACGACCCCAACTGGTCTCGTTTCGTCTGGGGCCGCCATCTGTACGAAGAGGAGCGTAGTGTCTTCGGTGAGGATCCCTGGCCCAACGGTGTCGCCAAGAACCGTGCCAATCTCGAGCGGTTCATCGAGTATTCGCTGGACCAGGGCTTGATGGCGAGACGGCTGCGCGTCGAGGATCTGTTCGCTCCGGCGGCGCTGAGTTCCTGATTCCATGCCCCAGACCGTCAAGTGTCCCACCTGTCGCGCCGAAACCCCCTGGCAAAACAACCCTTACCGTCCTTTCTGCTCGGAACGCTGCCGGCTGATCGACCTCGGCGCCTGGATCGAGGAACGCCACCGCATTCCCGGCGACAGGCTGGACGTACCCGCGGACGCCGATGAAAACGACGATGAGCCTCATGACAGGTGAAGATCGGCCGGGAAGCTGACGGCCCGTACACCGGGCCGGATCACTATCCGCAGAACAGTCGGGGCCGGCCCACGCAACCAACCACGATGAGCATCCACCCCACCGCCGTGATCGACCCCAGGGCAGAGATCGAGCCCGGCGTCGAAATCGGTCCCTATGCCGTCATCGAAGGAGCGGTCAGGATCGGAAGCGGCACCCGGATCATGGCGCATGCCTACGTTACGGGCTGGACGGAAATCGGGCGCGACAACGAGATCTACCCGGGCGCGGTGCTGGGCTGCCCTCCGCAAGACAAATCTTACCGGGGGGATCGCACGTACCTGAAGGTGGGCGATCGCAATGTCTTTCGCGAGTGCGTCCAGATTCACCGAGGAACCGCGCCGGACTCCGCCACCGTCATAGGCGACGACAACTTTCTGATGGCCGCCTCGCATGTCGGCCACAATTGCCGGCTCGGCGATCACATCGTGATGGCGAACGGGGCCCTGCTGGGCGGCCACGTGGAGGTGGGAAACAACGTCTTTATTTCGGGCAACTGCGTGGTGCACCAGTTCGTCAGGATCGGCGCCTACGCCCTGATGCGGGGGCTCAGCGGCACAAGCCGCGACGTGCCCCCCTTTGCGATTATCGACTGGCAACACACGGTTCGGGGTGTGAACGTGGTGGGCCTGAGGCGGGCAGGATTCGACGAACGGCGGATCCGGGCTATCCGGGAAGCATTCCGAATCCTGTTTCGAAAAGGCCGGAATCTTTCCCTGGCGATCAGGGAAATAGAAGAGAGTGGAAGGGCCGACACCGACGTGGCGACCCTCCTCGACTTTATAAAGTCGTCGAAGCGAGGCGTCTGTACTGGCGCCTAGCGCGTGACGCTCGCTGGCGCCGCGGATGATTGAGCCGCGCGCTCGGGCTCCGGTGCTGGCGCCGGGGCGCCGACGAAATAGATCGGCTCGGTCCCCTTGAGGTGGCTCGGAGTGACCACGTAGTGACCGCCGACGGCCGGATAGATGATGTTGTTCGCCACGTCAGTGCGGCCGCCGCTCAGCACGTAGCCCAGCCCGCCGGTGAGCAAACCCAAACCGGCATAAGTGATCTTGGCCGGCATGTAAAAGACGTTCGCCAGCACCGACCCGATCCCGTAACCGGCCTCGTTTTGCAGGGCGGTTTCCGCAGGCTCCTGCGTCGCTGTGCTGTCCGCTGTCTGCGCGTAAAGCGGCGAGGCGGCCAGGAAGACAACAACCAATCCCAGGGCAAGGCCCTTAAATAATTGTGTTTTCATGGGGCCGAACATATCCAAAATCTGTGCTACTGTCAATAAAAATATTTTAAAATTCCACCTCCCTCTCCAAAGAACCGTTCTCCGGCCAGGGTTACCCGCTAACTTCCGGTTCCCATTTTCTAACCGGCGGTTTCCGCCGCCTCGCTCCGAGAGGTCTCGTCCTTCACCACGAAAAACCGCTCGTAGCAGGCACGGATCCTTTCCCGCCGGACCTCGTAGTCTTTCAGCAGCTTCTCGCCAGCCGATAGGCCCCCACGTCGCCGACCCTTCTTGCCGCCCGCGTAGCCCAGGGCGCGCGCGATGCTCTGGAGCCTTTCGGGCTCGCGCTCGAAGCTGTCGATCGACTGGTCCCGTTCGAGGCGCAAGCGGTGGTCAAGGCGGCGCAAGAACAGATAGCCGTCGAAGAGCAACGCGTAGTCCGGTTTCTTCAAGATGCCGCGGTGGTAAAGCGCCTTCAGGGCCTTTAAGGTTTCCCTTTCCCTCACTTCGGGGCAGCGGTAGCCGTGCGCCAGCTGGAGCATTTGCGTTACGAACTCGATGTCCACCAGGCCGCCGCGGCCCTTCTTGAGATTGAAGCGCGCCTCGTTCTCCCGGGCCAGCTCCCGCTCCATGCGCATGCGCAGATGGTGGATCTCTCCCGCTCCGTCGGGACCGAGCCCTCGGCCGAAGGCGAAACTTTCCCGAACCTCCTCGATCGCGGCGCCCAGCGCCGCATCCCCCGCGACGAAGCGGGCCTTGATCAGCGCCTGTCTTTCCCACAAAAGGGAGCTGGTCCTGTGATACTCGCGAAACGCGTCGAGGGAGCAGACCAGGGGCCCCGCTTTCCCCGAGGGGCGAAGCTGCATGTCGATCCGGTAGGCGATGCCCTCTTCGGTCGCTGCGGTGAGGTAGGTGATGAGTTTCTGCCCGACCCGGACGTAGAATTCGTGGGCGCTGAGGCTTTCCTGCCGGCCGCCGGCTGACCGGGCGTCCTCCGGCGCGTCATAAACGAACACCAGATCGAGGTCCGAATTGTAATCAAGCTCCTTGCCCCCGAGCTTTCCCATCCCGACGATCGCAAACCGCCCGCCGGGAATCGAGCCGAACCGCTCCTCCACCTCCGCAAGCGTCATCTCCAGGGCGACCTCCAGGCAGGCCGAAGCCAGATCGGAAAGCTGCGCCATGACTGGCTCCAGCTCGATCGCCCCGCCGAGATCGTGCAGGCCGATCCGGATGAACTCCTCGGTCCTGTAGCGTCTCAGCGCGTTGAGCTTGGCTTCGACGTCGCCGGCTTCGGCGACCGCAGCCCGCAGCTCCGCCGTCATCTCGTCTTTGCTTTTCTCCAGGCGGGTCAGGTCCACGCGGATCAGCACGTCGATCAGCTCCGGGCGCGCCAGGAAAAGATCCGTGAGGAACTGGCTGTCGGCGAACACCGTGATCAGCAGCCGCATGGTCGGCGGGTTTTCCGCCAGCAAGGTGAGAAATCCGGTGCGGCCGCCGATGCGATGGCTGAACCGGGCGAGGTTGAGCAGCGACCGATCGGGAGAGCTCGAGTTCGCGATCTCGGCAACGAGCGCGGGACCCAGGGTGCGCATCACCTTGAGGCGGCGCGGGCTGGGGGGCGCGTAGACTTCGCCGTCGCGCACGGCGAGCAGGTTCTCGTAAGCCCTCTCGGGGTCGGCAAAGCCGGCGTTCCGAAGAGCGCCGACGATCGCCTCGCGGCGGTCGAGATCGTTCCAGATCGACCCGAGCTCCGAGGCCCCCCGGCCGGTGATTTCTTTCTGCGCCCCGTAAAACAGCCGATCGAAAATGCTTCTCACCGCCGCGGTGTGCGCCCGATGATCGCGCCAGAAGAGCGCCCGCTCGCTGCGCGCCCCCTTGCGCACATACCCCAGCCGCCGCGCCAGCGCCCCCTCTTCCTTGGCGCCCTCCGGGATCGAGTGCGAGTGGGCTTCCTGGACCATCTGCACCTTGTGCTCCGTCTGGCGCAGGAAACGGTAGGCGGCCGACAGTTTCTCCTTTTCGGCGATCGAGATGAAGCCGTGCTCGGCCAGCCGCTCGAGCGCGGCGAGCGTGCCAGCCTCCCGGATCCTGGGCTCGTAGCCGCCGTTGACGAGCTGCAGGGCCTGAGCAAAGAACTCGATCTCTCGAATCCCGCCGTAGCCGAGCTTGATGTTTCGCTCCTTGCCCCGCGGGTCGAGCAGCTCGTTCTCGATGCGAAGCTTGAGATGCCGCAGCTCCTCCACCGTGGTGTAGTCGAGATAGCGACGATAGACGAACGGTTCCACCTCCTTGAGGAAGCGCCTGCCCAGAGCGAGGTCGCCCGCGACTGCTCGCGCTTTGATCAAGGCTGAGCGCTCCCAGCATTGCCCCCACGACTCATAATAGAGCATCGCCGAATCGACCGATTGCACCAGAGGGCCGTGAACGCCGAGGGGCCGAAGCCTCAGGTCGACGCGAAAAACGAACCCGTCTTCGGTGACGTTGCCCATCGCCTGGACGATCTTCTTGGCGACAGCCGTGAAAAAACCGCGCGCATCGGCCCGGCCTCTCGCGCCGCCGGCGCTCTCTCCTTCGTCGCTCTCGTAGAGAAAGACGACGTCGATGTCGGAGCTGAAGTTGAGCTCGCTGCCGCCGAGCTTTCCCATCCCGATGATGACAAAGCCGTTGTCGCGGTCGGCGCCGGGCAGGAGAAGCCGGCCGAAATCCCGCTCCACCTCGCGCCGGCAGAAGCGGTAGGAAGCCTCCAGCGCGGCTTCGGCCAGAGCGGTCAGCTCCCGCACCGTCTCCTCCAGCGTCACCGAGGCGAGGAGGTCCCGGGCGCCGATGCGGAGATACTCCCGCTGCTTGTGCCGCCGCAGGGCGGCACAGAACTCGTCGAACGAGCCTGCCCCGGCCGAACGGCTTTCCAGCTCGGCCAGGTGGTCGGCGACCGTCTTTCGCGCAATTCGGATCCGGCCCAGAAAGACCTCGGCCCAGCTCGCCCCCTCGCGAAGCAGGACTTCCCCGAGATAGGCGCTCGATCCCAGGAGCCGGACGAGCGCGGGCCGATCCCCGGGGGGAATCTTCTCGAGCGCCTCCGGGCCGCCCGCTTCGCCGAGGCGGAGAAGGTAATTGGCCGCCAGGTCGGGAGACGGACTTTCGCGAGCCAGCCGTTCGAAGTCGCGCCGGTCGTCGCCCGACAGTTGCAGAGACTGCAAACTTTTCACGCTCTTAGCGTAGTCGGGCCGGCGCGCAGCTGCAAGTCGTGCCCGTCAAGCCGCCCGCGGCTGACCTGCGGGTTTGAAGTTAGAGCGAGCCCCAGGCCGCGACCCGCCGCGGCGCGATCGCGATGAGCGGCCTCTCTTCGATCGCCATCCGGCGGTACTGGCTGTACTTGCGGCGAAGCAGCCTGACCGCCTTCCGGTGGCGCGGTCCGCGCATCAGGATCTCGGCCGTCCCCGCGACGAGCACGTAGGCCAGGCGCTTCCAGTCTTCCTCGTAGCGATCGACGACCAGCGAGACCCGGGGGTTCTCGCGGATGTTGCGCATCCGTTTGAGCCTGTCCGGCGAGACCCGCTTGGGTTTCTCGTCGACCGGCGAATAGAAACGGGTTCCGTCGAAAACGAAGCAGATCGGGACGACGAGGGGCTGCCCATCGGCGCCCGCGGTGGCGAGATGGGCGACGCGGGCTGACCGAATGAAGCGTCGGACCGGCAGGGAAAACCGGGGGCCGACCCGTCCCGCCATCCCTTGGCCGCGGCTCCGTGTCAGATCTTGAACTCCCCGACCGCGCTCGGAGCGAAGATTTCCTCGACGGTCACCGGGCGCGCCAGCAATCCCTGCTCGCCCATGTAACGAACCAGATGCTCCAGAACGTGGCGGTTGGCGGCGATCCCGTACGGCCACCAGTCGGGGCCGAAAATCTCGTTGAGCTGCTCGCGCTCCCACGGGAGCCAGGGAAGCGTGCAGGACAGGGTGTTGGTCGGGAAATTCAGCTTCCTGATCGCGAGGTCCTTCGCAGCGGTAAACGCCTTGAGGAGACTTCGGGCCACCCACGGATGAGCGTCGTAGATTTCCCGGCGGATCACCAGCACGTGCATGATGGGGAAGATCCGGGTCCGCCGGTAGTAATCGACCTCGACCTCCTTATAGTTGGGAAACAGCCGCCGGACTCGCGGCGAGCCCTGGAGAAAGCACGAAGGGCTTCGGGCGGAGATCAGGGCATCGATCTCGCCCTTTTCGAGCATGGAGTTGAGCGTCTGGTCGGGAGCGATCGAGTCGACCCGGATCGCGGGCGGCAGCTCGAGCCTGACCCGCTCCTTTCTCCCTGGCTCTTCCTGCCCGCCGACGAGCCAGTGCACGTCCTCGGCCCGCACGCCGTAGTCGTCCTTGAGAAACCCCCGGATCCAGACCGCCGCCGTGATCGAGTACTCGGGAGCGCCGACCCGTTTGCCCTTGAGGTCCGCGGGCGTGTCGATGCCCGAGCCGGTGTTGATAAAAACACACGAGTGCCGGAAAAAGCGGGACGGGAAGACCGGAATGGCGACGAACGCGGACTCCCCGCGGCTTACCGCCGTGATGTGGTTCGAAAGCGACATCTCGGAAACGTCGAACTCCCGGTGGTGCCCCATGCGCCAGAAGATCTCCTCGGCTTCGAGCGCCACGTAGTTCAAGCGGATCCCCTCCGCCGCGACCGCGCCGGACTGAAGCGCCTGCGTGCGGTCGTAATCGCCGCAGGCGACGGTCAGAAACAATTTTTCCATTCCCAACCCCCGAAACTCGTTATGAATTCGCGACTATGCGGACATCGTACCGTGACGGCGCGTGGCCGAGAGCGGTTTCCGGTTTTCGCTCTCTGCTTTTCAACGTCGCCCGACGATTGAACCTGACCAATGAACTTCTCGCGTGCCTGTTTTTCTTACCTCACTTTGAATCCCAGCGCGAGTAGCGCTGGGCGATCGCGATCAGGACCACTGAAATCGCCGAGATGACCAGCCCGATGGCTGCGACCCGGCCGCGCATGCCGTCCAGATACAGGAAATAGAGCAGTGGTCCGAGCGGCTCGGACCCCGGGCTGTAGAGAAACAACGTCGCGCTGAACTCCCGCATGAAGATCGTCACCAGGATGATCCAGCCCGCGAGCACGCCCGGTCGCATCATCGGGACCAGCACGCGCCGAAACGTCGCCAGAAAGCCGGCGCCGCAGACGATCGAGGCTTCCTCCAGCTCCCTGTGGATCTGGATGATCGTGCTCGTCACCGCCCTCAGGCCGTAGGGGAGAAAGCGGGTCACGTAAGCGATCATGATGATCCACAGCGTGGCGTAGATCGGGATCGGGAAGTCGACGTAAGCCCACAGCAACCCGAGCGCGAGCGCGGTCCCCGGAAACGCCCAGGGGATGAAAACCAGCCCCTCCAGAACCCCGCGTGCGGCGATCCGGGTCCGGACGGTGAGGTACGAGGTCAACGCCGAAAGGACCATGCAGACCGTGGCGCCGACCAGCGCCAGAAACAGGCTGTTGATGAACGCCTTGTGCACCCGCGGCGTCTCCCAGATGTAGCGGAAATGGTCGAGGGTCAAATTCTGCCAGGTCTGCCACGTCGGCACGTGATAGTAGGGAAGCAGCGCGACGAGCAGGAGCACCAGCGTCGGCAGGACGACCAGCAGCACGAGCAACAGAAACGCCACCGCGGAAGCGGCGTATTTCCACGGCCCCAGATCGATCTGGTGCGGGCGAAACCCCTTGCCGGTCACGGTCGAGAAGCTCTCCACCTGGGAGGTGAAGCGGCGGTAGAGATGGACGAAGACCAGGGCGATCCCCAGGATCCCGACCCCGTAGGCCGCCGCGAGGTTGTGGTTGGTCGGAAAAGACCCCAGCGCTTCCCGCCAGATCTTCGTGGTGAACACCTCGATCCGCGCGGGCAGGGCGATGATCGCCGGCGTATCGAAGCTTTCGACCGCGCGCACGAAGTTGAGCGTCGCCGCCGCCAGAATCGCCGGCCGTATCAGCGGAAACGTGATCCGCCGCGCCACTCCCAGCTCGCCGGAACCGAGCGTCTTGGCCGATTCCTCGAGGGAAGGATCCATGCTCTTGAGCGCGGCGGCCACGATCAGGAACGCGAGCGGCGTGAGGATCAGCGCCTCGACGAAGATCAGCCCCGGCAGCGAATAGACGTTGAACGGCCCCTTCTCGACTCCCAGCAATGCGACGAGGGCGCCGTTGATCAGCCCGTTGCTCGGGTTGAGCAGCATCACCCAAGAGATGGAAACCAGGATGGGCGGCAGAATGTTCGGCACGATCGCCGTGAGCTCGAAGATCTTCCGGAACGGGGCGTTCGTGCGGATCGTGATCCACGCCAGCGTCAGGGCGAAGGCCACCGACAGACCCGCCGCTCCGAGACCGAAGACGAACGAGTTCAAAAGCAGGGGATAGGCTTCCGGGTCCCCGTAGGCGCGGACGTAATTCTGCAGCGTAAAATTGCCCGGAACGCCCAGCGGCGAGTCGGTAAGGCTGCCGTAAAAAAGGAAGAAGGTCGGATAGAGACTCAGGAAGCCGAGGACGGCGCTGACCGCCAGAAAAACCCACGAGACGGGCTGTCCGAGAAAGGCGCCGACGCGCGTCCGGCCCCAGGCCGAGGTCAGCGTCGCGCCGGCGGAGAGCGCTCTTCCCGTAACGGACACCGGCTCCGGTGCTACCGCAGAAAGATCTGCTGGTACTCCTTTTTCTTCTGCGCGAACTGTTTGGAATCCAGGTCGTACATCTCCACGAACTGGATCTTGTCCGCATCCGGCAGCGGCGGATAAACGCCCTTGCGGTTGACGAACTCGCCCAGCTTCGCGATGATCGACATGCTCTCCTGCCCGAGGAAGAAATCGATCAACGCCTTCCCTGCGTTCGGATGCGGCGCTTTGTTCCCGAGGCCGAGATAGTGCCCGTCGCCCATCATCTTCCCCAGCCGGACGTAGTCGAGCGGCGCGCCCTTCTTGCCGAAGGTGACGACGTACTTGACGTAAGTGATCGCGATCGGGGTCTCTCCCGTGGTCACGCGCTCCACCGCCGGCAGGAGCGACTCGACCAGCACCGGCTTGGCGGCCGCGAGGTCGCGGATGTACCGCTCCGCCTTTTCCTTGCCCATGAGCTTTTCCAGGCTCGCCACCCACTGCGTTGTCGTGGTGTGCTGCGTGGGGTCGGGCATGACGAGCTTGCCCCGGTACTGGGGTTTGACCAGGTCTTCGAGCGACTTCGGAGCGTCCGCCGGCTTGACGACGTTCTTGTTGTAGACGACACCGATGATCACGTTGCGGTAGCGCGGGCCGAGATTGGGATCGATCGATTCCTTGGCGAAGTCCTTGGCCGAGGGCGAGAGATACTTCTCGAAAATGCCCTGCTTCTGCATGATCTGCATCGGGTTGTCGTTGGTGAGGATCACGTCGAACAGGGGCTTGCCAGCGCGGTATTCGCTGAGCGCCCGGTCCATCACCTTGGTCGCCGACGCCCGCCAGTAATCCACGCTGAGGCCGGTGCGCTCGCGGAACAGCCTGAACACGGCATCCGCCGTGTCCGATTCGAGCGAGCCGTACACCGTGACCTTGCCCTCCTTTTTTGCGGCCTCGAGAAGCTTCGCCTCCTGACCGTGCGCCGGCGCGCCGGTGGAAATTGCTCCCGTAAGGAGCGCCAGAAAAGCCAGCCTTCTGAGCATGGTCGCCTCCTCGTTGCTGCCGTTGCCCGTCCCCAAAGCGGAGGCGATCGTTTCAGATTTGACCGGGCGAGTCAAGTTTTGGGGCGGCTGCCGGGCGACTTGCAGCCGCTGTTTGACTCCATGCCGGATCGCATATACTAAGAACTTGGTTTCCGGTTCCCGGTCTCCGGTTCGAGGAAAAGCCGGACGGAGACCGAAGACCGCGGGCCCGAACAGGGTCCCGGTTGACGAAAGGGAGAGATGGCATCGATGGAGAAGCTGGATCTGCTGGTCAAGAACGGGGAGGTCTGGACGCCGGGAGGCTTCGTCGCCGCCGACATCGCGGTTCAGGGCGGGAAAATCGTCGCGCTCGGCAAGCCCCCCGCGTTGCCAGAGACCGCCGGCAGCGTCGTCGACGCAACCGGCAGGAAGGTGATTCCCGGCTTGATCGACACGCACACGCATCACCGCGATCCGGGCTTTACCCACAAGGAGGACATCACCACCGCGACGCGCGCCGCGGCCGCAGGAGGCGTCACGCTCTCGATCGGCATGCCCAACGTTGACCCGCCCACCACCACCGTCGAGCGCTACCGCCGGCTGATCGAGGACCACAAGAAAAAGGCGATCGTCGACTTCAACCACAATCCATCGGGCACCGTTCCCGAGGAAATCCCAGGGCTGGCAAAAGAGGGACCTCTGGCCTTCAAGATCTTCATGGTCAGGGACACCGGCCGCGACTATCCGCACATGCCGGGCATCGGCCTGCACAACCACGGCGATCTGTTCCGCTGCTTCGAGGAAGTGGGGAAGACCGGGCTTCCGCTGATGGTCCATCCCCACGACCAGGACCTCATGGACGAGATCGAGCAGCGCTACTGGAAGCGGGGCGACCGCAGCCCCCAGGCCTACGCGAGGGCGTACCGCGACTTCGACGGCATCATCTGGGACACCGCCATCGCGACGCTGTTCCGCTTTCAGAAAGCGGTGGGCAACAAGCTGCACGTGCTCCACATGAGCACGCCCGCAGGGCTCGACATGCTGCGGCGTGCCAAGGACGAGGGCCGACCCTGCAGCTGTGAGGTGAACCCGTGGGCGCTCTTCCTCGGCTCGTGGGAAAACGTCGAGAAGCTCGGCCCGTACTGCCTGGGCTTCTGGGTGCCGCCGGCGCACGTCGAAGCGCTGTGGAAAGGCATCAACGACGGCACCGTCGACCTCATCGGCACCGACCACGCCCCGCACACGCGGGAAGAAAAAGAGGTGGGATGGAAGGACATGTGGAAGTCACCGGGCGGAGAGCCGCAAATCCAGGACTACCTGAGGTTGTTCCTGACCGCGGTCAACGAAGGGAAGCTCACGCTCGACACGCTGGTGCGGGTGACCTCGTACAATCCCGCCCGCATCTTCGGGCTCTATCCCCGTAAGGGAACCATCCAGCCCGGCGCCGACGCCGACCTAGTCATCATCGACATGAACAAGGAAGAGGTGATCAGCAACGAGACCACCTACACCAAGGTCGGCTGGACTCCTTACCACGGCCGCAAAATCAAGGGAGCGCCGGTGCGCACCATCCTGCGCGGCAAGACCGTGATGGAAGACGGCAAGGTGACCGGCCAGCCGGGAGACGGCCAGTTCGTGCCGCCGCTGCGGTGAGGCGAGCGGGCAAGCTCCCTCAGCCCTTGACCACTCCCACCGGACGAAAGCGGGCGACGCGCCGCGACACCCCGGCGGCCTCCATCGTCTCGACGACGTCGGCAACGTCCTTGTACGCGTGCGGCATCTCCTCGGCCATGGTGGCCCGGCCGCGATAGCGAGCGATTACGCCCCGCCGGATCATTTCGCGGTCGATGTCGAAGTTCCGGCTTTCCCTCTTCGACTGAGCCCGACTCATCACCCGGCCAGCGCCGTGGCAGGTGCTGCCGAAGGTCTGCTCCATCGCCCCTTCGGTCCCGACCAGGAGGTAGGAATAACGCCCCATGTCCCCGGGGATCAGCACCGGCTGGCCCCAGCGCTGGTAGGCGGCCGGGACCTGCGGGTGGCCGGGGGGAAACGCGCGCGTGGCGCCCTTGCGATGCACGCAGAGCCGGCGCGTCCTTCCGTCGACGCGGTGCTCCTCCAACTTGGCAATGTTGTGGCACACGTCGTACACCAGCGAGAACTCGAGCTCCCGCGGGCTGGTGCCGAGCGCCTGGACAAAGGCCCTTTCCGCCTGGCTCATGATCACCTGGCGGTTGACCCACGCATAGTTTGCGGCCGCGGCCATCGCTCCAAGGTAGTCCTGCCCCTCGGGCGACCGGATGGGCGTGCAGGCGAGCTGGCGGTCGGGAAGCGAGATGCCGTATTTCGGCATCGCGCGGTTCATCACTTTCAGGAAATCCTCGCAGACTTGATATCCGAGCCCGCGCGAGCCGGTGTGGATCAGCACGACGATCTGGCCCTCGAACAATCCCAGTGCGTCGCCGACCCGCGGCTGGTAGATCTCGTCGACCCTGTCGATCTCGAGAAAATGATTTCCCGAGCCGAGCGTTCCGACCTGATTGAGGCCGCGCTCGAGCGCCCGTTCGCTCACCGCCTCGGGCGCGGCCGACGCGAGCCTGCCCGCTTCCTCCATGAACCCGAGGTCCTCCGGGCGCCCGTACCCTTCGCTGACCGCCCAGCGGGCGCCGTCGCGGAGCAGTCGCCTGCCCTCCTGTCGGGTGATCCGCGGGATGGCGCCTTCGGAGCCCACGCCCGAAGGGATCAGCGAGAAGAGGGTTTCGACAATGCGCGGCAGCTTTTCCCTGATCTGCTCGAAGACCAGACCGGTCTTCGCGAGCCGAACGCCTCAATTGATGTCGTAGCCGACGCCCCCCGGGGAAATCACGCCGTCGTCGACGTCGACCGCGGCCACGCCGCCGATCGGAAAGCCGTAACCCCAGTGGATGTCGGGCATGGCGAGCGAATAGCCGACGATGCCGGGCAGATGGGCGACGTTCATTACCTGCAGCAGGCTGTTGTCGGCTCTGAGCGCGGAGACGAGCTTTTCGGTGGCATAGACGCGCCCCGGGACGCGCATGCCGCCGCGCCGGGGAATTTCCCAGAGGTAATCATGTACGCGCACCAGCTCGATCGTTTCGCTCACGAACAACCTTCCTCAGACGTCGAAAATCACCCGGGCGCGCCACAGCCCGCGCTCCCGCCGGACCTCGAAACCGTGATAGGTGACGCCCTTGATTTCCGTACGGAAGCGATGGCGGTCGGGATCGAGCCTCTCTCCCCGCAGCCGGCCGGCGACGGTCTTGTCGTCGAGAAGCGCGATCGCGCAGCTCTTGCCGATGAAGCGCTCCGAATTGAACAGGGCGAGCGCCTCGCACAGCCAGCTATGCAGCAGCTCCTCGACCCCGTCTCCCTCCGCCGCCAGCTCCCGCTCCTCGACCTCTCCCACCCGCGAGGTGTCGGCGATCAGCGCGAAGAGCCCCCTTGCGGCCTCGCGGAAAAGCTCCCGAGCATCGCGCGCCGTGACCTCGATCCCGACGTCGGCGGTATGGTCGATCTCCCGGACCCCGACGCGAGGGTCAGCCGTATTGCCGCGTCGGGTCATCGCGCTCGAGAATCATCGGCACCATGGCGTCGCGAATCACCTTCTCGCTCACCTCGCCGAAGCGCTCCTTGAAGCGCTCCAGCGGCACCACCGCCTTGGCCATGGCGCGGTGCCCCCCCGCGCTGCCGATATCGTCGTAAAGCCGCTTCATGATCTCGCCCGCGCTTTTCACGTTGCCGACGTTCCGCACCGAGATCACCACCCGGTCCTTTACCAGACCGGACACCACGGCCCATTCCACGCCCTCGATCTGAAGGCAGAACTCGGCCATCTGCGGGATCACGTCCTCGCGATTGATCTCCCCCACGTGCAGCACCGCCACTCCGTTCTCCAGCTGCAGCCGGCTGAGCGCCCGGCCCAGCGCCTCGAGGTCTTCGCGCGGCAGCGCGGGCCTTTCGATGCGCGCTATGGTCGCCTTGTTGGCGAAGGGGTACAAAAACGTGAAGGCGCTGAGATCGGCGAGGCTGCTGCCGCGCTCCAGAAACAGCGTGTCGGTCTTGATGCCGTAGAGGAGCGCTGTCGCCAGTCGCTGCGACGGCTCCATACCTGCGGCCCTGAGATATTCGGTGAAGATCGTGGAAGTGGCCCCGTAGTCGGTCCGCACGTCGGCGAAACGCGCCTTGAAGCCGGCCCGTTTCGGGTGATGGTCGACCACCAGATCGACCCGACCGAGAGGCTGCTCGAAGTACGGCGGCTGAACGTCCACCAGCGCCAACCGCGCTCCGTCGCGATGCAGATCGTCCGGGGTGATGCGCTCCACCTGGATGTCGAGCAGACGGATCATCGCGAGATTCTCCGGCCGGGTCACCTCCCCGAAGGTCACGATGGGAGTCGTCGCCCGGTTCCGTCCCAGCAGCTCCCGCAGCGCAAGCGCACTTCCGAGCGCGTCGGGATCGGGATCGTGCTGCAACAGGATGTGGATTTTCTCGCCGCCCCGGAACAGGGAGCGAATGCGGTCCACGGTCTTGCGGTTGACGGTATCGAACAGGTGCGAGGAGCAAAACTCCTCGAAGACGTCCTGGAGCTTGAGCTCCCGGGTGAGGGGGTCCGCGGCGGCAGCCCCGCGGCCTCCGCCGTTGGCCGTGAGCGCCAGAATCGAAAGACCCTTGTCCAGGCCCCGCAGGATGCCGTAGATCCGCTCGCGCAGCCCGGCCTCGCGGACGAAGATGATCGCCTGATCGACGTGACGCAGGTTGATCCGCCGGTAGGTCGCCTCGCTCGCCAGATTCCCGCACCGCGCCGACCCGCCCGAGCGCTTGATGCGCCGCGCGGCGGCGGGGTCCTGAACGATGAACCGTACGTCGGCGCCCCGCCCGGCGACGTTGCGCATGAGCTGAAACAAAAGGTCGTCTTCGCAGATCGCCAATGATCGCATGGGCTTGCCCCGAAAGGGGGTTAAAGAGAGCGCTTGCGGGGCGCGGGTGTGGTCGAACGGACCGTGCTCAGCACGAAGGGAGTCTATCAACTCCCCGGCTGCAATTCCAGCGCGTTTTCACGGCCCCCGAAGGGGCACATCCAGGAGCGGTCCTCGCCTCCACCGCCGGGGCGGCGAGGAGAGCCGCGACCTCAACCCTTGCGAGCGAGGATCAGGGTGGTTCCGGGAAGCGTGGCGGGGATGTCGGCGCGACTGTCCACGGTTTCGAAGCCGGCTTCCCTCAGCCAGCGGGAATACTGGGAAAGAGTCCAGCATTCGCCCTCTGGCGTGTGCGTCAGGGTGTAGACCGAAAAACGCAGCACGAAGGTCGGCTCGGTACGCTCCTCGTTGGGGAGAAAATCGTTGATCGCGAGGCGGCCGCCGGGTTTGAGGGCGCGGTAGGCTTTGGCGAAAAGCTCGCGATTGCCCGCCGGGGACTCGAAGCGGCAGAAATTGCTCGCCACCACCAGATCGTAGCGGTTTTCCCCGAGATCGGCGGAGCGGTGGTCGCCGTCGACGTACCGGATCTTTCCCGCGAGCCCGCGCTCCTCGTTCAGCTTGCGCGCAACGCGGTTGACGTTCGGCCAGTCGAGCTGGGTCACCTCGGCGGAGGGATCACGGCCGAGAACCGTCATCCCGAAGATGCTCGAGCCGCCGGCGACATCCAGCATCCGGATGCCCTTGAGCTCGCTGCCGATCCTCAGGATGTCGCAGAGCGCGCGGGCGACCGGCTCCGCGATCACGATGATGCCGAGAACCAGCTTCTCCCAGACGGCGAGCTCCGAGGTCGTATCCATGCGGCTGAAAGGCTTCCCGGTCTTCAGCGACTCCTTGAGGTGCGCCATTCCGTCCCAGAGGGCGAGCGCGACGTGGCGGAAATCCCCGACGTAGGAAGGCTTTCCCCGGACGAGAAAGGTTTCGCTGATCGGCGGCAAGACGTAACGCCCCTCGCGCTTTTCCATCAGGCCGAGCGCCAGCAGGCTGTCGAGAACGATCCGCGTCGCCCGCGGGTCGGTTCCGGCCGCCCGCGCGACCTCCTCGGCCGTTTGCCGCCCCCCGGAGATCAGCGTGAAGAAATCGTATTCCAGCGCGGCATCGAGGATCTGGCTGTTGGCGAAATCGCCGAGAAGGCGCATGAGCGGCCGCGGCGACAACTCTCTTTGCTCGCGACTTCGTTCGGCCATTGGCTACGCGGCGTAGAGCCCCTCTTTTCTCACGTACTGGTAAACGCCCTCGAAGAACCAGGCGAAATAGGCGCTGCCCGCGCGCAGGCAGTACTCCAGGCTGAACCCCGGCCGGGTGTCGGCGCGCCCTTCTTCCAGGATCTTCTTCAAGACCGCCCAGTCCAGATCGGCGTGAGCCATCACCCCGCCCGAGTGCTCCTCGAGGTCGGCCTCGGCGTGGACGCGAAAATAAACGATCTTTTCCTCCGGGATGTCGTAGCCGCGGCGCAGCGCGTCGCCGAAGAACTTCGCCCAGTGGCCGACCGCCTCCTCCACACAAAACGAAGCCCACCACTCGGCCATCGTCCCCTCGTAGAGCACCCCGCGATAGTATTCGAGAAACGCGCGGCACTCCGGCAGCATCTCGTACTCGATCATCTCCTCGTCGCTCAGCCCGAAGTTCCTTCCCTGCTCGAGCACGATCCGGATGTGACCGGGAGGCGTCGGGTGGATCATTTCATCCGCCACATGATTCGCGAAGTGCTTTTGCAGCTCGGGATGGCGCTTGAAGAAAGGCAGATGGCGCTGGTAGGCGACCCCGTGGAAGTTGTTGATCTCGGCGACGAAACCGTACCAGTTCTGCCAGAAGACCCGGATCGCTTCCATCGGGAGCTTCCCCGCGGCGAGATCCACGTGGAACCGGCCCTTGAAAAGCCAGCGGTCGGTCAACTCCATCAAATAACGTTTCAGCCCGGCCACCACGGCCTCGGCTTCCGCCGGGGAGAGCTTCTTGCCGGAGTAGTCCTTCGGTCTGGAAATCGTCATCGCTCCGCTCCTTGCGTCATACCATATTTCGGCAGCTCGTCAGCACGCGGCCGCGCGATACCCGCTTCAGTAGATCGCTCCCGGGTTCAGGATGTTGTTCGGGTCGACCAGGCGCTTGATCTCCTTGACCAGATCGTAAAGGTTCGCCAGCCGCTGGTACGGAAGCGGCCCCTTGGTGCCGAGCGTCGGTGCCGTCCACACCACGCCGCGGGCATTGCTGAACTCCTGGACCTTTCCCATCCAGCGCCTGAGCCTGGCGACGTCCTCCTCGTCGTACGGATTGTAAAAGACGAAGTACTCCTCCTTGATGGCGAGGTCGCGCGTGACGTAGCTGTCGTGCTGGGGCGCGTGCTCGGCGTCCCACAGGCCGCATTCCCGCTTGGCCGCCTCGTCGAGATCGTACATCTCGCTCAGGAAGCCGAGCGGATACATCTTCGAGGTGACCGCGAACATCCCGG
The DNA here is from genome assembly GCA_035574315.1 of Candidatus Zixiibacteriota bacterium. Lineage (NCBI taxonomy): Bacteria > Pseudomonadati > Candidatus Zixiibacteriota > Candidatus Zixiibacteriota bacterium. The sequence goes on along the minus strand of DATLYW010000009.1, from coordinate 65,608 downwards.
CGTGCCGCACCACCGCCGAGCACCAGCCGTCCGGGCCCATGATGTGGTAATCGGGCCACCCGTGAAGGCCGTGCTCCTGCGCTCTGGCCCCCATCGCCTTTTCCGCGACCTCGACGACCTCGCGGGCGCCCGCGCTCTCGTAGATCCTCCTCATACGCTTTTGCTTGAAAGCCTTCTCCTCCTCGTCGCGCGCCAGGATCACGGTCTTGAGAAAGAACCAGGCGTCCTCCGGGATCCTGCTGCGGTCGAGCAGCCCTTCTTCCATCGGCCAGTGGTACTGCCAGCGGTCGGTGAAATGGATGTCGTAGACGACCTCCCCTTTCACCAGCTCCGCCATCGCCTGCTGCGCGCTCCGGAGCTCCTCGCGGCGAAAGCTGTAGCAGTAGTCGTGCAGCCATTCGCGGCGCCCCTCGATCGCGCGCAGGCAGACTTTCGTGATGATCCCCATGGAGCCCGCCGCCAGCGTGAACAGCCCCAGGAGGTCGGGCAGGTGGATCCATTTTTGAAACGGACCGAAGATAGTGCCCTGGTTCGCCAGCGCGCCGAGCCGCAGCGTCTCCCCGTTGGCGAGCACGACCTCCAGCCCGATGACCAGGTCGGCGATCCAGCCGTAGCGGGTCATGCCGTAGCCGATGCCGCCCTTGTTGACCATGGCACCGATCACCACGGCCGGACCGTAGGTGCCGAAATTGGGGAGCATGAGCCCGTGGCGCCGCAGGGCGTGATGGATGGCGTAGACGCTGGCGCCGCCCTCGGCGACGACGTGCTGGCGCTCGGCGTCGACCTCGAGAATCCTGTCCATGCCGAGCATGTCGAGCAGGATCCCGCCCTTGAGCGGCGAGCTGATCCCCATCCCGACCCCGCCGCGAGGGACGATCGGGATCTTCTCGCTGTCGGCAAACCTCAGGATCTCCGCGATCGTGCGGCAGCCGTCGGGCTCGGACTCGATGCGCACGATCACGTCCGGCAGCGCGCGGTAGGCCCCGTAGGCGAGCGTGTGCTGGTAGTTGATCTTGTCGATCGGATCGGTCGAGACCCGGCGCGGACCGGCGATTTCCCTTAATCTGGCGACGATCTCTTCGAGACTGAGCATGAATCGATCCGGCGCGGCGGGAGCGCCGCGCGCCTGCGCGGCTCGGTCCGGCCTCCTACAGCTGGAGGTGACTTCCCCCCGTCACCAGAACGTGGCTGCCGGTCAGCATGGCCGCTTCGTCACCCGCGAGGAATGCGATCGCTCCGGCCACGTCGTCGGGGTAGAGGTGCTTTCGGAGCGGTCGCGTCTGGCGCACCCGCTCGCGAAACTCCTCCGGCATGATCATCGACGCGTCCGTCAGGGTGAACGCCGGGGTTACCACGTTGACGGTGATTCCGAGCGGCCCGAGCTCGATCGCCATCGTATCGGCCATCGACTCCAGCGCCGACTTCGCCGCCGCGTAGGCGCCCATGCGCGCCAGGGGCTGGCGCGCCAGCCGCGTGCTGACCACGATGATGCGCCCGAAACGTTTTTCCGCCATGCCCGGCACCACGCTTCTCACGCAGTGGTAGAAAGCCGAGATCTCGTGGTCGACCGCGCGCTGCAGGCTCTCCCACGGAAGCTCGTGGAGGGGTCCCACGTCGAAAGGAAAATACGCGTTGTTCACCAGAACGTCGGGCGGCGGGAAATGGCGCCGCGCCTCCTCCACCATCGCGGCGACCTCTTCCGCCCGCGTAACGTCGGCCTGTGCGATCAGGCCTTGCCCCCCGACCTCCTCGACGCGCCGCAGGACTTCCGTGGCGGCTGCGCGGTTGCGCAGGTAGTTGATGACGACCCGTGCGCCCGCGCGCGCCAGCCGGACCGCCGCCGCGGCTCCGATTCCCCGGCTCGCGCCGGTCACGAGCGCGACCCGGCCTTCAAGGGGCCGCTTCTCGGCTTGCTCCGCCATGGGGGCAGTTCGAATGCTAGATGGCGACGGCGTCCTCCGCGGCGCCTTTGCCGTACTTGGCCGCGTTGCCCTTGAAAGAGAGGAACTTCATCTTGACGTACGGCGAGGTGTAACCGTTCAGGATCCGCTCCACCCTTCCCGGCTTGGCATAAAACGACTGGAAGGCCCAGCCGGTCAATTCCGCGAGCTGCTGCCGCGTCAGGTACTTGGTCGGCATGACGCAGTGCTCGAGATCGTAGAGGCTCAGGTTGTCGACCTCGATGAGGTTTTCCTTGACGGCTTTCTTGTAGATCGGCGAGCCCGGAATGGGGTTGAGCAGCTGGATCATGACGATGTCCGGATCGATCTCGTCCACGGCCCGGGCGCGCTGGCGGATTTTCGCCTCGTCGTCCTCCCAGAAGCCGTTCAGATAGGTCGCGATCGTCGAGATGTCGTTCTTGCGGAGGAAGCGGATCAGGTCCTTCAGCTCCTTGACCCCGACCTTCATCGGGCCCTTGCGCGCCTCGGCGATCTCCTCGTCGGTCCCCCCGTCGATCCCGATCAACACCTGATACAGCCCCACCCTGCGCAACCGGGGGATCAGGTCCGCGTCGCGGATGAGGTTTTGCGCCCGGCTCAGGCAGAACCAGCTGATGTCGAGCCGCCGCTTCTCCAGCTCGTTCACCAGATCAACCATCTTCTGCCGGTCCGAATTGAAGTCGTCGTCCATGAAGGTGAGCGCCTTGACCCCGTAGGTCCGGTTCAAGAGCTCCATTTCATCGGCCACTTTCCTGCCGCCCCGGGTCCGGTGCGAGCTGAAGTCGCGCGGGTTGCGCGGATCGACCAGCCACCACTCGTAGCAAAAGTGGCAGGCCCCCTCGCAGCCTCGGGACGTCACCGCCTCGTTGTAATTCGGGATCACCGAGTAGCCGCAGTAGCGGTCCATCGGGAAGAGATCGTAGGCGGGCATCGGCAGCTCGTCGAGATTTTGAATGAGCGGCCGCTGCGGGTTGAGGACGATCTCGTCGCCGCGGCGAAAGGCAAGGCCGCGGATCTCCGCCAAGCGCGGCGAAGGCCCGCCGAGCTCCTGCAGGAGCTCCTCGAGCGCGTGCTCGTTGTCGCCGAACACCCCGGTCAGCGCGAAGTCGAGCTGCGGATTGTCCCTCATGATCTGCTGCGGAATCGCCGTGTACATCAGCCCGCCGCCGACGGTCACCGTCCCGGGGCGAATTTCCTTGATGGCTTTCATCGCGGCGTGGAACCGGTTGAGCTGCGCCGCGCCACCCGCCGCGGGAATCATGCTGCCGAAGAACACCACGTCGGGGCCGCGCCGTCGCACCTCCTCCAGCATCTCGCTCTCCCCCAATCCGAGCGCCCGACAGTCGAGCGCCTCCACCTCCGCGGTCCCTTTTTCGCGCACGAACGCCGCCAGTTGGGCGTGCAGCGAGTTGACCGCCAGATGGCGGTCGCCCCACGGTGCCCAGTTCCCCATGGGCGGGGTGATGAAAAGGAGTTTCATGAGCGCTCCTGCAGGAAAGTTTAAGCCAAATTATTTAATACATTAATGATTGTCAAGCTCGCTGCTAAAAGGCGCCTTTTCCCTGCGGCTGGAAGCGCCTTTGTTGCCCGCACGCCGGCGCCCCCGAAGGCCTGTTGACAACCCCCCCCTGCTCTGGTACTGCTTGCCCAACGCGGCGGCCCGGAGCCGGGCCTGGTTATAAGGATGTAAGGAGGATACCGAGTTATGGCTGATCAGACGGCCCAGGAAGAAGTCCTGCTGGACGTAAGAGTCGCGGAAGCTTCAGCCGCATACAAGTTTTACCTCAACAACGAAAAGCTGCTCCTCGGCAGCTCCTCGGTTATCCTTTTCCTGTTAATCTGGGAGCTGTGCGGGAACATTTTGCAGCTCATCAACCCGATGTTCATGAGCGCGCCTTCGCTCATCTGGAAGGCGGCCGTGCAGCTGTTCAGCTCGGGGGAGATCTGGAACGATCTGCGGGTGAGCGGCATCGAGTTTTTCTGGGGCTACCTGCTTTCGGTCATTTTTGCGATCCCCTTCGGCATCGCCATCGGCTGGTACAAGAAGCTCGCCTATCTCTTCGACCCCTTCGTCAACGCCATGAACGCGACGCCTCGCGTTGCGCTCCTGCCGCTGGTGATCATCTGGCTCGGGATCGGCATCCTCTCGAAAATCGGCATCATTTTTCTGGGCGCGGTCTTCCCGCTCCTGATCAACACCCGTGACGGCGTCAAGACCACACCGCACAACCTTTTGAACGCGGCCCGGAGCTTCGGCGCCTCCGAGTGGCAGATCTTCAGGAGCGTGGTTCTTCCCTCCACGGTTCCCTTCATCCTGACCGGGCTGCGCCTGGCGGTCGGGCGGGCGCTGATCGGCGTCATGGTGGGCGAGCTTTACGCAGCGACGGCCGGGATCGGCTTCATGATCACCGTCGCCGGCGCAACCTTCCAGACCGACAAGGTCTTCGTCGGGGTTTTGATCTTCGCGATCACCGGCATGCTGGCAACCGACGTCCTCGACCGGATCGAGCGACGATTCGATCGCTGGCGCCCGAAAGTGGGAGCTCAACAGTAACGAGGGATTTCCTCGCGAGAAAAGCGGCGGCCTTCGGGCCGCCGCTTTTTTTTGGCGTCACGGCGCCCTATGGGCCGCCGAACGGTTGCGTTCCCGGGTCCGCTCCTATAAAGTCCCGGCGGCTGGCAGCCTCTTCCCGGGGCGCCGGCTGGTGTCTCGATGGGTCCGGCCGGTTTACTCGTCTTCATCCTCCTTCTGCTGCTGATTTTCGGGCGTGAAGCGATTTCGCTTTACACCGACTGGCTGTGGTTCGAGGAGGTCGGCTACAGCCGGGTTTTTACCACGATCCTGGGCTACAAGCTTGGGCTCGGTCTCGTCGCTGGCGGTGCCTTTGCGCTGCTGATCTACACGAGCGTGAAAACCGCGGCGCGGCTGGATCGGGCGCGCATCTTTTTCCAGGACGACCTCATCGAGCTGCCACCGCCGGAGTTGCTGGACCGTTCCCTGCATCGCGCGCTCATGCCCGCGGCGTTGCTGCTCGTCCTCCTCATCGCCCCCCAAGCGGCGAGCGGCTGGGAGAGCTTCGCGTTGTTCTTGAATCCCGTGGTGTTTGATCTCGCCGATCCCCAGTTCGGCCTCGACATCGGCTTTTTCGTGTTCAGGTTGCCCGCGCTCCGCCGGCTCTACGTTTTCCTCATGGCGGCGCTCGGGCTGGCGCTGGCCGCGGCCACGGCGCTCTATGTTTTTTACCGCGGCATCGGTTACGGCGCGCGCGGATTGCGGATTTCCCCCCGAGCCAGGGCGCACCTCTGGCTCCTGATCGGGCTCTTGCTCCTGGTCAGAGGCGGAGGCTACCTTCTCGACTGCTACGATCTCCTTTATTCCACGCGCGGCACCGCCTTCGGCGCCAGCTACACCGACGTTTACGCCGTGCTCCCGGCCCTGCGGATTCTGGCCTCGATGGCGTTTCTGGCCGGCATTTTCATGCTCGCCCGGATCCGGGGAAGCGGCTTTCGCGGCGAGCTGATCGCCGCAGGCGCGCTGGTCGTCGTCCACGCCGCGGGCCTCAATCTGTACCCCTCCTTGATCCAGCGCTTTCGCGTGGTCCCGAACGAGGTGGAATCGGAAAGGCCGTTCATCGAGCGCACCATCAAGTTCACCCGCATCGCCTACGGCCTCGACAAGATCGAGAACCAGGACTTTCCGGCCGAGGAATCCCTGACCGCGGCCGACCTCAAGCGCAACGAGGCGACGATCAAGAACATCCGTCTCTGGGAGCACGGCCCGCTGCTGGCCACTTACGCCCAGCTTCAGGAGATCCGCACCTACTACAAGTTCGTCGACGTCGACAACGACCGCTATCTGATCGATGGCACGTACCGCCAGATCATGCTCTCGGCCCGGGAGCTGTCGCATCAACACCTCCCGAGCCGGATCTGGATCAACGAGCATCTCACCTACACGCACGGCTACGGAGTGGTCTTCGGTCCGGTCAACCAGGTGACGCCGGAGGGGCTGCCCGAGTTTTTCATCAAGGACATCCCCCCGGTCTCGACCGTCTCGTTGAAGGTGACCAGGCCGGAAATCTACTACGGCGAGCTCGCCAACGACTATGTCTTCGTGAAAACCGGAGCGCGCGAGCTTGACTATCCCGCCGGCGACCAGAACATCTACACCAACTACGAGGGAAGCGGCGGCGTCCCGATCCGCTCGTGGTGGCGCAAGCTGCTGTTCTCCGCGCGCTACGCGACTCTGAGAATCGCCCTCTCGGAAGACATCACCGCGGAAAGCCGCATCCTCTATCACCGCCAGATCCACGAGCGGGTGAAAAAGATAGCGCCTTTCATTCTCTTCGACCGCGACGCCTATCTGGTCATCGCTCAGGGCGGGCGGCTGTTCTGGATCATCGACGGCTACACCCATTCCGACCGCTACCCGTACTCCGAGCCGGTGCAGCGCCGGGGGCTCAACTACATACGCAACTCCGTCAAGGTGGTGATCGACGCCTACAACGGAAGCGTCGCCTTTTATCTCAGCGACCCCGCCGATCCCGTCGTCCGGGCGTACGGGCGGATCTTTCCGGGTCTGTTTCGGCCCCTCAACGCCATGCCCGAAGACCTGCGAGCCCACATCCGCTACCCGCAGGACCTCTTCGCCATCCAGGCCCGTCTGTACGCCACCTACCACATGCAGGATCCTCAGGTTTTCTACAACAAGGAGGACCTGCTCAGCATTCCCCGCCGCAGCGCCGCGAATGGCGAGCGCGAGATGGAACCCTACTACACCATAATGCGCCTCCCCGGCGAGAGCAGGGAGGAGTTCGTGTTGCTCCTGCCCTTTACGCCGAACAAGCGCGACAATATGCGGGCCTGGCTCGCGGCGCGAAGCGACCCGCCCCATTACGGCAAGCTCATCGCCCTCGACTTTCCGAAGGCCAAGCTCGTTTACGGTCCCAAGCAGATAGACGCCCGCATCGATCAAGACGCCTTCATCTCGCAGCAGCTGAGCCTTTGGGGACAGCGGGGTTCGCAGGTGATTCGCGGCAGCCTGCTCGCCATCCCGATCGAGAAATCGCTGCTCTACGTGCAGCCGCTCTACCTCGCCGCGGAAAAGGGTTCCCTGCCGGAGCTCAAGCGCGTGATCGTCGCCTTCGGCAACCAGATCGCGATGGAAGAGACGCTCGAGCAATCGCTTCGGAGAATCTTCGGCGGCAAAGGCGCCCGGGAGCCGGCCGAGCGCGCACCGTCGGTGGAAGGCGCGGCGGCGGCGGACAAGGACCTCGCGCGGCGCGCCCTCGAGCACTTCACCCGCTCCCAGGAATATCTGCGCCAGGGCCAATGGACCGCCTACGGCGAAGAGCTGAAGAGGCTCGAGTCCGTGCTGCGCGAGATGCAGAAAGGTCGCTGATGCTGTTTTCCGGCGCCCCGCGCTCGTTTTTGATTCGTTTTGTTGCTATAAAGCCCCGATGACCGATCGTCGACGACGGCTCGTCATAAGAGCGCTCATTTTCGTTCTTCTCGTCGCGCTGCTTTTTCTGTTCAGCCACTACATTCCCCGGCCCTTTACCGCGCTCGCCCCTTCGGTCGACGAATGGGACGACTTCGAGGGCATCTACTCCAGCAAGGACAAGCTCGGAAAGTTCCTGGAGTCGCTCGGCCCCTATTCGCCGGCGGTCTTCGTGATCTTCCAGGCGCTCCAGGTGATCGCGGCGCCGTTTCCCGGCGAGCTTACGGGGGCCGTGGGGGGGTACCTGTACGGCAAAACCATCGGGCTGCTTCTCTCCACGGTCGGATTGACGCTGGGCTCCTGGGTGGCTTTCGAGCTGGCCAATATTCTCGGGCGTCCTTTCGTCGAGCGCTTCGTCACGCAGGAGGTGCTCCACAAGTTCGATTTTCTCACCACCAACACCGGGGCGGCCATCTGCTTCCTGCTCTTCCTTCTTCCGGGCTTTCCCAAGGACTATCTGTGCTATCTGCTCGGCCTCAGCCGCATGAAGCTCAGCACTTTTCTCATCGTCTCCACCGTGGGCCGGCTGCCGGGAACCTACATGCTCACGGTTCAGGGCGCGAGCCTTCGCAACCAGGAGTATCTCCTCGCCGGGATTTTCGCCGTCTCGGCCGCGGCCCTCTTGCTGTTTGCCTACCTCTATCGCGCGCAGATCTATCGCTGGATAAAACACCGCCACGACCGCTGACGACCCCGCCAGCGCGCCGCCGCGCTCCGGCCGCCGGATACGATGTCTGCACGCCTGCGGGCTTGCCAGCCACCATCGTCCTCGCTGTGGAGGATCGTCCGCCGTCGACGCAACTGCGGAAACCGGGTTCAACGACTTTCGTTGCGGGCTGGGGTTTTCGGTCTCCGGGCAGCGATTCTTCGAAGCGGAAATCGGATGGGCGGGCGGAGATCTCAGAGACTCGCCCCACGCGTGAGCCAGTGAAAGACCGGCGCGACCAGCAGCCGGTACCACGCGAAGGGAACCAGGCTCCAGCGGCTGAGAAAGCTCACGAACGTCTTCACGGCGAGCGCCGCGCTCAGAAAGGAGACGAGAAAACCGACGGCGAACTGCATCAGCTCGCCTGCCGAGGCATCATCGTGCATGCGCAAGAGCTGATAGCCGGTCGCGGCCGTCAGAACGGGTACGGCGATCAGGAACGAAAACTCGGCGGCCCCCTTGCGATTGAGCCCCAGGAGCATGCCCCCGAGGATCGTCGCTGCGGCGCGCGAGGTTCCCGGCCACAGGGCCAGGACCTGGAAGAGGCCGATTCCCAGTGCCTGCGCCGAAGTGAGCGCATCGAGGGATCCCGCGGCCTTTTTTCCCGCGCAACGTTCCACGATCAGGATCGCTACGCCCCCTGCGACGAGCGCCGAGGTCACGACCCGGGGGGTGAAGAGATTTTCCTGAATCCAATGGCGCCCGAGAAAGCCCACGAGCAGCGTTGGAAAGGTGGCGAGCGCGATCCTCCAGAGCCCTCCCCAGCCGGAGAGCGCCGAAACGGCACCGCCGGCGGCGCCGTGGCTGAACGGCAACAGGCCGACAAAACGCTTCCAGTACAGGAGAACCACCGCGAGAATCGCTCCCGACTGGATCGCGACCTCGAAGCGCGACGCCTTGTCGCCGACGAAGCCCAGCAGATGGCCCACGATGATGAGGTGGCCGGTCGAAGAGACCGGAAGATACTCGGTGACTCCCTCGACGATGCCGAGAACGATCGCAGTTTCCAGATTCCCCATCGGTGTCGTTTGTCCGCTCGCGCGCTTCTCCGCCGGATCAGCGGCGTGTGAGCAACACGTATTCGTCCACCCGCCCCCGGACCTCCCCCCCCGGCCCGAGCTGCTGCCGCATTCTTTGCAGGTTCTTCTCCTTGACGATCACCAGCAGCGGCCGGGCCGACTCCTCCCAGATCTTCTTGAACTCGTCGAAGTCGAGCAGAGCGTCACCGTACCGGGTCGTGGGCCGCGCCCGCTCTTCGAGGGCGTAGAAGTTCCCCAGGATCGTCCTCGTCTTGCGTTCGTGCGTCACGATCCACACCGGCCGCTCCCGCCTGAGGTAATAGGACAGCCCGGCGAGGTAGGTGTCGTACAGGACCGGCTGTCTCCCGCTTTCGAGCCACCTCGCGGCCTCCGCCGCCACGGGCTTTGCGGAGCGGGTCGTCGAGACCACGGCCATGATCTGGACGCCCACGATCAGACAGAGCCCCGCGCTCGCTGCATAACAGCCCCAGACCCGCAGGGGGCGCTTCGCCGCCGGGAGCCCCGTTGACCTGAGAAAAAGGAAGTAAAGGGCCGCCAGCGCTGCCGCCCAGCCTGCGAACCAGCAGATCAGCCGATCCATGCCGTGGCGAAAATAAACGGGCAGGATTTCGGGGACAAACCAGCCCGCGATAAGATAGGCGACGGTGACCGCTTGAAAGATCCAGGGCAGGTGAAAAATCCACCGCCGCTCCCGGCCTTCCCGCGCGGCCTCGGCTGCCGCCTTTCCCGTGAGCAGCGCGAGCGCGGGAAAAATCGGCAGAATGTAATGCGGCAGCTTCGCGCTCGAGAGCGAAAAGAAGACGAACGGCGCCCCGGCCCAGGAGAGCAAGAAGAGCCCGGCGTCGTCCCGCGGCTGTCTGCGCAGGCTCGGCCCGGCGAGTGGCAGCCAGAAAACCCAGGGCGAAAACCCGACGGCGAGAACGCCGACGAAAAAATACCACGGCCGGCTGCGGTCGAATTCAGGGGTGAGAAAGCGTGCTACGTTCTCTTCCCAGAAAAAATACCTGAGATAGCCGGGGCTTCGGAATTCCGCGGCGAGATACCACGGCAGCGCGATGGCGAGCACGATCGCGGCGCCGAGCGGCAGACGCAGCGAGCCGAGCTTCGCCCATTGCTTCGTCGCGAGCAAGTAGGAAACGCCGACCATCGCGGGAATCAGCACCGCGATCGGGCCTTTGACCAGCGTTCCCGCGCCGAGACAGGCGTACATGGAGAGCAGGGAAAGGCGCCGCGGCGCCGCGGGGCCGTGCAGGGCTTCGTAGAAGCAAAACAGCGCGGCCGTCACGAAGAAAGTCAGCGTCATGTCGAAGATCACGACGCGCGCCAGAATAAAGAACTCCAGGCTGGTCGCCAGCACGGTGACGCTCCATACCGCGGCGGCGAAACCCCACTGCTTACATGCAAAGCGGTAGACGAGCGCGAGGCACCCCGCCGCGGCGGCGGCGGAGGGGAGCCGGGAAACCCACTCCGAGACTCCGAACCAGCCGTACGCCGCGGCGATCAACCAGTAAAAAAAGACCGGCTTGTCGAGAACCGGAACGAAGTTTTCGTGCGGGATCACCCAGTCCTTCAGCACCAGAATCTCTCGCGCCTTTTCGGCGTTGCGCCCTTCGTCGGGCTCGAACAGCCCGGGGCCCCCGAGGCGATAGAACAAGAGAGCGAGCGCGAAGAGCCAGAGCAGAGCGAAGAGACGCCGGTCGGCGGCTAGCCGCGGGGCATCGCCAGGATACGTTTCGATCGCTACGGTTGCGTGGTTCACGGCGCCTCGGTTTCGAGTTTAGCTTACCACGTTGACCGTTTCCCGGCCCGATTGCAAGCCGCGCCGGTGCCCGGCTGCGCGAGATTGACAAGCGAAAGACCCGGGCATAAAAAAACAACGGAGGCTGCCATGATCGGAACTGCCGGTGCCGGAGCGATCCGCAGGCTCCTTCGAGCACGCGCGCTGCAGCCCCCTTCCTCGAGCCTGCGCTGCCGATCCCGAGCCGCCGGCCGGCTCTGATATCCGAGCGATGAAACGCCACGTGACGGCAGCCGGCCTGCTTTTCGCCTGCTTCTGGCTCACCGCGTGCATCCAATCCGCCTACGGCCAGCCCGTGGCCAGCTTTTTCTACGATGCCCGGGGCAACGTCACGCGCCAGGCCAGGGACACCAATCGCGACGGAAAGATGGATCGTTGGATTTATTACGACGCCCAGGGGCAGGTCGAGCGCGTCGAGGCCGACCTTAACGCCGACGAGAAGGCCGACCTCTTCGTCTATTACGAGAACGGTCTCCCCAAACGACAGGAATCGTCGAGCCGGCACGACGGCCGAATCGACGAGTGGCTCTTCTTCGACGACAACGGGGATGTCGTACGCAAAGGACAGGACCCGGGCGGCATCGGAAAGCCGACGCTCTGGCTGTCGTATCAGAACGGGCGGCCGCTTCGAAGCGAGGAAAGCGCCGAGGATGGCCGGCTCTTCCGCGTGGTGCACTACCGGGAAGGGAAGGTCAGCCGGATCGACGAGGACACCGACCGAGACGGCCGCATCGACAGCCGCTCGTATTTCGAAAACGGGACGCTGGTCCGAAAAGAGCTGGATCGAAAGAACTCCGGACGAATCGACCTCTGGGGCTATTACAAGGACGGGAATCTCGTCCGCCAGGAAGAAGACCTTCGCGGTGACGGCAAGGTGAGCCGCGTGATCTATTTTCAGGGCGAGGCAGTGGTGCGGCGCGAAGAGGATACCGCCGGACGCGGCCGGATGGACCTCATTGAGATCTTCGAACAGGGAAAACTGAAAAAAAGATTGCGCGACGCCGCGGGCAAAGGCAGCTGGGACACCGCCTACTACTACGAGAACGGCGAGTTGCGGCGCGAGGAGCGGGACACCGACGGCGACGGCTTCTTCGATCTGAGAATCCATTACGAGAACGACCGGATCGTTCGCCAGGAAGCCGACACCAACGGTGACCGCAAGGCGGACGTCTGGGTGCGCTACGAAAACGGCGAGCGTGTCGAGCAGCTCGAGGACCAGAGCTTCTCCGGCAAGGTCACGGCGCGCTACCGGTTCGCGGCCGGAAAGGTCGTGGCCCAGGAAAAAGTCGCCGACACCCCCCCGCCGTGGGCCGCCGCCGAGTTCGACTCGACCGGATCATCGGAGGCAGCCACAGGGGCGTGAGCGGAAGGTGCGGCCTTCCCGCGAACCGGCGCGGGGATGGCGCGGCCTCTTGAAATACAGTAAGATCCTTTTCCGGTTTTTCGGCATGAACCGCTGGCTGAAATTGTCCCCCTGGCTCCTGGCGCTGGCGTGCGCAGCCTGCGACCCCGCTCCCCTGCAATATCCGCCCGGCCCCGGCCAGTACTCCCAGCCCAACGCCGCCGCCCAACCTGCACCGCCACCGCCACAAGTCACCGGATCGCAGCGCTGGCAGCATGCCTGGAACAAGGCAATGGAAGGAGTCGCGATGGGCGGCTCGATCGCCGGCCCCTACGGCGCCGGCGGCGGTCTGGTGCTCGGCCTTTTGATGGGCCTTTTTACGGCCGATTCCTACTACGGGCAGCTTAACGCGCAGATCTATTCCGAGCAGCAAAAAGACCGCCAGCTCGAAGCGGCGATCGAGCAGGAGCTGGAGCGGCAGCGCGAGCTGGAGGGGCAGGTGGCGTCCGCGACCACGTCGAAGCCCTCGGGCGATTCGGCCGGGGCATCCCAGGCGGCCCGGCCTTCCGCGAGCGGTGCGGCGGGAACCGCGCCCGGGCCACGCTCCGCTGCGGCGGAGCAAGTGACGGTCGCGTCACTGAATACGCCAAAACCGGCTCCGCTTCCCTTCAAAAACGTCGAGGTGAAGGACGTCAACGGGGACGGCGTTCCCGACCTCTGGATTTACTACAACCCCGCCAGGCCGGGTGAGGTCGTCCGTCAGGAGGAGTCCGCGAAAGGCGACGGCAGGGTCGATTCGTGGAGCTACTTCAGGGACGGGCATCTCGTGCGGCGCGAGGTCGACACGCGCGGCGAAGGCAGGCCCGACACCGTCTTTTATTACGAGCGTGAAAAAATCGTCCGCGAGGAGCGCGATGAAAACGGCCTCGGGACGGCGAGCTACCGCGCCATTTACCAGGACGGTGAGCTGGTGCGGGTCGAGAAGGACACGCGTCATAGCGGCAGGATGGACCTCTGGATCTTTTACGAGCCGGGAAGCGACGGAAAAAAGGTGGCGAAGGAAGAGAAGGACCTCGACGGGGACGGCGCGGCCGATCTCTGGTCCTACTACGAAGCCGGCCGCCTCGTGCGCCGCGACGTGAACGCGGTGGGCTTGGAGGTCCTCTCCAGACAGGAGCAGCTCCCGTCCGCGGTTCACATCCAGAAGATCAACACACCGGGCGGCTGATTCATGAACGGGGAGACGATCGACCACTGGGAAGATCTGGGCCTGTCCGCTCTCCTGCGCAGTCCGTTTTTGTGGCCTTCGATCGCCATCCACCTGCTGTTGTTCTACCTCGCCGTCAACATACGGACGTTTCCCGAGAGAACCGTGCCCTCCCTCGTCCCGATTCAGCTCCTGGAGGTGCCGCGCGCCGGCTCACCGGACAAGAGCATCGGGCCCGGGCGCGGCCCCGGAGGCCCAAAGAGTCCGCCCAAACTCGGTCAGCCGGTCGCCCCGCGACCGAGCAGCGGCAGCCTTGCACGCGGCCAGACCGAAGCTCCGGCACCCGTTACCGGCCCAACCGCCGAGCCGCAGGCCCCCGTGCTCGCCGCTCCCAAAACGCTGGCCGGGCCGGCCCGCTCGGAGCCCCTCGCCGTGCGGGAAACCGCGCCCGAGTCGCTCGTGCAGCTTCCTACCCGCGCCGCCCCTGGGAGCACACCCGCCGTCGAAGCCGGCCTGAAGAGCGACACGACGCGATACGGGCCCGGAACCGACATTCGCGCGTTGAGAGAAGGCGCACGAATACCGGGAGCGCTCAAGGGGATGGGAAGCGGAGCCGGGTCCTACGGCGTTCCCGGAGGAAGCCGATCGGGCGTCGGCATCGCCGGCTCCGGCACGGGAACAGGGACCGGCGGGGGGAGCCGCACCGGCCTCGGCGGGGCCGCGTCGGCCGACTACAACCAGTACCTCAAACAGGTCGAAAGGCGCGTCAACTCGATGTGGCGGTATCCGGACGGGGTAACCGGAGTCCAGAAGGTGACGGTGCGCTTCACACTCGATCGCGCCGGCAAGCTCGCGCAGGCCGAGGTTCTGGACTCCAGCGACCCCAGGCTCAACGCGAGCGCGCTGGAGGCGATGCGGAAAGCTTCTCCGTTTCCGCCGATTCCCGAAAGCCTGAAAGAGCTCGCCGGAGAGCCGCTCATCATACGGTTCACCGTCGCGATTCGCCTGAGGGGGTAGTTTTCTTCCGCCCGCCGCTTTGTTGATTTAATTCTGTTTTCGAGTAATCTTCAGCCGTTTGAGTAAGGACCCGTCATGCAACATGGATTGGATCTCATCGAGATCATTCATCGCGGAGCGATCGCCACCTACCCTCTGATCCTTTTGTCCGTGGTCAGCGTGGCCGTCGTGTTGGAGCGGCTCTGGTTCCTGCGCAACATGGGTTCGATGACCGTACGGATCGCGGAGTCTATTCTGGATCCGATCAGGAAGGGCGAGCAGGACCTCGCCGCCGCCATGTGCAAACAGAACGCCCACTCGCCGGCGGGCCGGATCTTCCTGCGCATGATTCAGGGGGCGCAGCGAAACGGCAAGGAGTCGGCGAGCGCGTTCGCGGCCGAGGCGATGTTCGAGGAGACGCAGAACCTCAAGAAGCACCTCTGGGTGCTCGGAACGGTTTCCAGCAGTGCGCCGTTTATCGGTCTGCTCGGCACCGTCGTGGGGATCATCAAGTCGTTCGAGGATATGGCCGTGTCGGGAACGGGCGGCTTCAGCGTCGTCGCGGCCGGCATCTCCGAGGCGCTGGTCGCTACGGCGCTGGGTCTCGGCGTCGCCATCGTCGCGGTCATCTTCTACAACTACTTTCAGACGCGGATCGCGAACCTGAACGGGCTGTTCCGCATCCAGGTATCCAAGATCCTGCAAAACATGACCTGACGAGGTCGACCATGGCGCTGACGCCGCTCAACAACGAGGACGACTCCGGAATCCTTTCCGAGATCAACATCACACCTCTGACCGATATCTTTCTCGTGCTCCTGATCATTTTCATGATCACCAGCTCGGCGATGATCGAGTCCGGCGGCAAGGTCAATCTCCCCAAAGCCGCGGTCACGCAGTCGGAACCGCGCGGAACCACCGTTACGCTGACGCCGAAGAAAGAGATCTACGTCAATCAGAAGAAGATCGACGCGGCGAACCTGGAGGCGGAGCTGGGGGCCGCGCTCAGCGCCAGCCCCGACAAGATCGTGATCCTGCGCGGCGACAAGGACGTGCTCCTGGGCGAGGCCGTGAGGGTGATCTCGACGGCGAAGAAGGCGGGCGCCGCCGAGATCGCGATCGCCGCCGAAGCCGAGCTCCGCGGGCGCTGACGGGGCGAGGCTAGCGTGTCGGCCCCTCGGTCCCCGGCGGAAGCTGAGGCGAGCGCTTGAGCCCCTCCTGGCGATCGCGCTCGACTTCCTGCTTGATCTGGCGCTCGTCTTTCCCCAGCCTCTCGATTTCCAGCCGAAGCGAGCGCTCCTTTTCCAGAAAAACCTCCAGGTCGAGCGATCGCTGCCCTCCCGGCTGATAGTGCACCGTGATGCTCTCGCGCGCGGTCGAGCCGTTGTTGCCGCGCGCGATCACCTGGATCCGGTTGGCCCCGGGGTTTACGGGAACCGAGGAGGAAAAGAAGCCGTCTGCGGCGAGCCGTATGAGCGTCGCCTTCTGCCCGAGGGTCTCGTTCACCACCTGGACGTAATCCACGCCGACCACCGAGATGTTCTCGACCACGGCGAGCACGTCCGCCGGACGCGAGACCGGGGTATAGGTGCCGCCGCTTTCCCTGGCCGCCCCGACTGCCGCCCGCGGATATGAGAGCGCCTCCTGCCCGAGAGCAAAGACGTGAACTTTGATTCCTGCCTTGCCCGCGAGACGGGCGGCGTTGATCGTGAGATCGGTGTCCTCGGGCGTCGGCCGCTTGCCCCCGCCGATCGGCAGGGTGGGAAAGCCGTCGGTCAGGAGAAACTGCACCTTGATCGCATCGGCGCGCTTCTCGCTGGCGCCGAGCCCGATCAGCTCCTTGATTCCGGTCCGGATTCCCTCCACCATGTTCGTTCCGCCGTAAGGTCCCGCGCGCAGGACGTCGTCGAGCGCCCGTTCGACCTGGGCGAAATCGTGCGTGAGCGGCTGGCGAAGCTGTGCCCCCTCGCCGAACGTCACCACGCCCAGGCGCGTGGTCTCGGGATTGAGCTGCGCCAGCAGGCGGCGCGCCGCCGCCACCTCGGCTGCGAGAATGGAATTTCTCAGGTTCCTGGGCGAGGGGTTGCCGAAGCCGAAGGCACCGCCGAAGATCGTGATCTGCGGGGCCCCGGTGCCGGAACCGGCGCCTTCGGGCATCCGGTTGTACTCGCCGAAATCGACGCCGGCGTACTGCGCCGTGCTGCCCGAGACGTCGAGGACGAGCATGATGTCGACGGCGGCGGAGCGCACGCCTTCGACCGCCACCTTGCCGCTGACCAGGACCGCGTTCTGCTCGTGAGTGACGCGCGCGCCGTCTTTGGGCGAGAGGATCTGCAGTCGGGGCTCCGCGGCGCGAGCGGGCCCGGACGCGACGGCGACGAGGAGGCAAACCAACCAAAGCCTGCCGGGCTTGACGTACGATGAGCTCACGGCTAGCGGCTCCGAGGGAAGGAACGCTAACACGATTCGCGCCGTCTGTAAATCGGCCGCGCCTGCGCGCGGCGCCGACCGGGATCGCCCGCGCTCCGTGTACGGCGGCGCCTTCAACATGCTATAATCGTGCCGTGAAGTCGCTCCTTACGACGCTCTTCCTGCTCGCCTGCGGGATCGCGGCGCCGACGCGGGCCGAGTACACGATCCTCCTGAAGAACGGCCGGCGCATCGTGGTGCAAAGCTATCGCGAGGAAGGCGGCATGGTCCGCTTCCCGGGTCTCGGCGGTGAAATCGCCATCGGCAGGGACCAGGTGGAAGCGATCCGCAAGGGGGCCGCCCCGGATGCCGCATTCGACGTTTCGCGCCCGGCACCTCCCGTGACCGCGCCCCCGGCGGAGCCGGTGCCCGGGGCCGCTCCACCCGCCGAAAAGCCGGCCGTCCCGCCGGCGACTGCCGAGGAGCAAAGGGCAAAAGAGGAAAAGGAATATCAGGCGCGGGTCAAGGAGCTTACGGCCCGACTGAAGGAGCTCCGGGAACGCTACGCGGCCGTGACCCGCGGAAACGTCGGCGCGGAACCCTCTTTTTTCACGACCGAGGAAGCTTTCCGGGGACACCAGGAAGATCTTCTGTCCCGCCTGCGCGACGCAGAGCACCGCTCGCGCGGCCTCGAGACCGGCGGAGCGGCTCAAAGTCCCCCTTTCACGCTCGATCCCGTCTCGCCTTACTCGGAGGGGCAAAAGCAGCTGAGCGATTTGCGCGGCCAGATCGCCCAGCTCGAGGCCGAGCGAGACCGCCTCATCGCCGAGATGAGGGAAAAGAACTTCGACACCGGCTCGCTGTTTCTGGATTAGCCGACGGTCTGCGAGACGAGCCCCGCGGCAGCCCTCAGCCCGAGCAGATAGCTCTGCGCTCCGAAGCCGGTGATCTGCCCCACCGCGGCCCCCGCCACATAGGAGTGGTGGCGGAACTCTTCGCGTTTGTAGATGTTCGAGATGTGAACCTCCACGGTCGGCACGCCGGCGGCGCCGATCGCGTCCCGCAGCGCCACGCTCGAGTGGGTGTACGCCGCCGGATTGATCACGATCGCGTCGAAGCGGCCCGCCGCTTCCTGAATCCAGCTCACCAGCTCGCCCTCGCTGTTGGACTGGCGGATCTCGACCGCAATCCCGAGCTCCCTTGCCAGCGAGCGGATCTGGCGGTTGATCTGATCCAGGGTGACCCTGCCGTAAACGTGCGGCTCGCGCTTCCCCAGCAGATTCAGGTTGGGGCCGTTGAGAACGAGGATCTTTTTCTTCTTCGCCGCTGCCCGCCGCATCATGCCTCCAGCGCCGCCAGGACCTCTTCCGGGAGCAGGCGGTGGAAGACGGTCTTGCCCAGCCCTGCGCACATCACGAACCGAATGCGCCCGCCCGCGGACTTTTTGTCCACCTCCATCCCGCGAATCAGATCGTGCCTGGCGATATCGGCAGGAACGTCGCATGGCAGCCCGGCCCTCGCGATCAACCGGCGAATCCGATCGCGCGTCGCCGCGTCGCAAAAGCCGTGCTTCGCCGAGATCGCCGCCGCCTGTGCCATTCCGATCCCCACGGCCTCCCCGTGCAGAAAACGGCGATAGCCGGTGGCCGCTTCCAGCGCGTGGCCGAGAGTGTGGCCGAAATTCAGCACTGCGCGGAGGTCTTCCTCGTGCTCGTCCTTCTCGACGACGCGGGCTTTGATGGCGCACGAGGCGGCGACGACCTCCGCGAGAAGCGACCGATCCAGCGCCCGCAGCCGATCGATGCCGTCCTCCAGCCGTTCGAACAACGCCGGGTCCGCGATGATGCCGTACTTCACGACCTCTGCCAGACCCGAGATCAGCTCGCGCTGCGGCAGGGTTTGAAGCACGTCGACGTCGATCACGACCAGGCGCGGCTGGTAAAAGGCCCCGATCAGGTTTTTCCCCTCCTCGTGGTTGATCCCGGTCTTGCCGCCGACGCTCGAATCGACCTGAGCCAGCAGCGTGGTCGGCACCTGGACATAGGGCACGCCCCTGAGGTAGCTCGCCGCGGCAAAGCCCGCGAGATCGCCCACCACGCCGCCGCCCAGCGCCAGGACCGACGATCCGCGCTCGAATCGCCCGCGCACCAGGGCATCATAGACCGTGGAAAGCGACTTCAGGTTCTTGTGCTCCTCGCCGTCCGGAATCAGCACGGCCGTGACCTCGAACCCGGCCCGTCGCAGCCCTTCGTCGACGACGTCGAGATAAAGCTGGGCAACCGTCGGGTTGGTCACCACCGCGACCTTGCCGCGAAGCCCGACCTGCGCGAGGAACTCCCCGACGCGCGGCAGGAGACCCCGGCCCACGTGGATGGGATAAGAGCGTTCTCCGAGATTGACCGTCAGGGTCTGCATCGCCTCAGCGCTTCCCTTCCAGGCATCGCACGATCTCAGCCACGACCTCGTCGACCGTCAGATCGGACGTATCGACGCACAGCTCGGCCCGTCGATACGCGTCCTCCCGCTGCTTCAACAGTTCGGCCATGCGGGACTCACGGTCGGGGCCGGAGAGCAGAGGCCGGTCCTCGGCCTTTCCCAAACGCCGCAAGAGAACTTCGGGCGACGCCGTCAGGCAAACCAGAACGCTTCGCTCGCGGAGCAGCGCGAGATTCCCCGGATCCATGACGGCCCCTCCGCCGGTCGCGATCACCTGGCCGTCCCTGCTCAGCACCTCGGCGAGAGCCCGGCGTTCGGCCTCCCGGAAATAGGCCTCGCCCCTGCGCGCGAAGATCTCGCTCACCCTCATCCCTTCGCTTTCCTCGATGACACGATCGAGATCAACGAAGGGGCGCCGCAGCCGACGGGCGAGCTTGCGGCCCACGGCGCTCTTGCCCGTGGCCATGAATCCCGTCAGCGCGATGTTTCTTTCAGCCGACAGCCCGAGCCCTCCGTTTTCCTCCCGCAGGCTCGGGGAGCGCTGATACTCGCCGTTTCGCCGGGAGAAGCAACTCGACTCACGCCCGTTGAAGGAGTGTCTCCCTTCCGCCCGCCGGCCGTCCCCGAGACTCGAGGGATGCAAAAGAGACCGGCGATTTCTCGCGCGGCAGGCCCTGCCGCTTCTCGCCCCGGCGCGAAAAGCCGCCGGTCCCGCTAAAAATTCTTGATCTGCTCCAGGTAACCCTCGTAGTTTCGCCGGATCTCGCGGAGAGAGTCGCCCCCGAACTTTTCCAGGAAGGCCCGTGCCAGCTCGAAGGCTACCACCGACTCGCCGACCACCGCCGCCGCGGGCGCCGCGCAGACATCCGAGCGCTCCACCGAAGCATCGGCGGGCTTCTTGGTCCGCAGATCGACGGAGTGCAGGGGGCTCATGAGCGTCGAGATCGGCTTCATCGCCGCCCTCACGATCAGCGGCGCCCCGTTGCTCATTCCGCCTTCGGTTCCTCCGGAATTGTTGCTTCCGCGGTAAAAGCCGGTGGGCACGATGCGCGGGGTGCCCTCGCTGACCATCTTCGCCGGGTCGAAGAAAATCTCGTCGTGCACCTGCGACCCGCGCCGCCGCGCCATCTCGAACCCCAGCCCGATCTCCACGCCCTTGATCGCCTGGATGCTCATGACGGCGCGCGCGAGCCGCCCGTCCAGCTTGCGGTCCCACTGGGCGTGGCTGCCGAGGCCCGGGGGAAGCCCCAGCACCACCACCTCGAAGATGCCCCCGAGCGTGTCTCCGTTTTTCTTGCATTCGTCGATCAGCTCGATGATGCGGGC
This sequence comes from Candidatus Zixiibacteriota bacterium, assembly GCA_035574315.1. Taxonomy (NCBI): domain Bacteria; kingdom Pseudomonadati; phylum Candidatus Zixiibacteriota; species Candidatus Zixiibacteriota bacterium. The sequence goes on along the minus strand of DATLYW010000009.1, from coordinate 44,908 downwards.
TTCGGCCGTCTTGTCGGCGACCCGCACCGGCGAGTCCTCGGCGCGGGCGTGGATCTCCTCGTACGAAAGCCCTTCGGTCTCGGCGGCGATGCCGCCGATCGACCGGATGTAGCCCATGACGCGGATGCCGAACGGTCCGAGCAGCTGCTTGCAAAACGACCCCGCGGCCGTCCGCGCCACCGTGTCCCGCGCGCTGGCCCGCTCGAGGATATCCCGGATGTCCGCGCGGTCGTATTTCAGTATTCCGGTGAGATCGGCGTGGCCGGGCCGGGGCTTGGTGACCGCGATCGTCTCGTCGCGGTCCTCGGGGGCCGGCGACATTTTCCTGGTCCAGTTCTTCCAGTCGCGGTTCTCGATCCCCAGGGCGACCGGGGAGCCCAAAGTTTCACCCCAGCGGATCCCGGAGCGAATCTGCACCTCGTCTTTTTCGATCAGCATGCGGCCGCCACGGCCGTAACCCTGCTGGCGGCGCCAGAGATCGTGGTTGATCTTTGCGACGTCGATGGGGAAGCCCGCCGGCACCCCGTCGATCATCACCGTGAGGCAGGGTCCGTGGGATTCTCCCGCGGTCAGATAGCGCAGCATAAAAATTTATTTTACTGGAAATCTCCCCGACAGACCAGAGCGACGCGCTTCGGCGCCGGGGGGGCGACATCAAATCAAGGGAGTAACCGGCGCCCCACCCACGGGCTCACCTGCGCAAATCGTCCCCCTGCCGAAGCAGGCGACGGAAACCCGGCGGCGCGCTCCCCGACGCCGGGCATGACCCGTGCTCGGGCGGCTCAGGGGGTCGCTGGCTCCGTGCTGGATGCGGCGCCCTCGGTTTTTTTCATCTGCTCCCGCCAGAGCTCCTCGGCTGTCGGCAGGTTTTCCGAGCCGGCTGAGGCGATCCGCGGCGTGATGAAGACCACGAGCTCTTCGAAGTCCTTCTGGATCCGCCAGTTCTTGAACAGCCATCCCAGCACCGGAATGTCCTTCAGGTAGGGAATGCCGCTTTCGGAGCTGGCGTCGGTGTCCTTGAGGATCCCGCCGATCACGATGGTCTCGCCGTCGCGCACCAGGACGTTCGCCTCGGCTTCACGGTTGAGCTCGTCGAACGGGATCACGCCGGCGGTGCCGCCGGACACCGTCGGCGAGCTGGCTACCGAGCTGGACTTCACCTTGATGTTCATCAGCACGAAGCCGTCGCTGGAAACCTGCGGCACCACCGTGAGGTTGATCCCCACCGGGATCTTCTCGGTGGCGACCGCGGTCCCGGCGGCCGCGCCGGTGCCGCTCGCGATGTTCGTGGAGCTCGGCAGCGCGATGCGCAGGATCCGTTCGCTCTTGATCGTCGACGGCACGTTGTTCAGCGTGACCACGGAAGGCCGGGAGATGATCCTGACCTTGCCTTCGTTTTCGGCGGCGCTCAGGAACGCGTTGACGTTGTGCGGGATGTAGCCGAAGCGGAATCCCGTGCTCGGCACCGGGAACGGAGGTCCGGTGGTGTTGGCGCTGCCGGCGAACGGGGCGCCGGCGAGAAAGCGCGAGCTGGCGACGATCCGGCCGGCCACCAGGTCTAGCTCCATGCCCAGCGCGCGGGAAAACGACGGCGTGGTCTCGATCAAATTCGACTCGATGAGCACCTGAGGAGTGCGGGTGTCGAGCCTTGCCAGCATCGTATGGACGTCCTCGATCGACGACTGGATGTCCTTCACCACGATCGTGTTGCTGCGCTCGTCGCTGGTGATCGTTCCCCGCTTGCTGATCAGCAGCTTCACCTTGGGCTCGAGGTCCTTGACTTTCGCGTAATTGACGCTGAAGTAGGCGGTCTGGAGCGGTTCCAGTTCCTCCTGGGCTTTGTTCGCGGCCGCTCGCTTGTCGCGGTCCGATTTGAGCCGTTCCGCGGTCGAGATGCGGATCACGTTGCCCACCTCTTCCTTGTCGAGGCCGTTGGTATCGATCAACAGCTGCAGCGCCTGATCCCACGGAACCTCCGTGAGCCGGATCGTGACCTTCTTGTTGACGTCGTCGGTCACGATGATGTTCTGCCCGCTCACTTCCGCGAGCAACCGAAAAACGTTCTTGATGTCCGCGTCCTTGAACTCGAGAGAGATTTTCTGGCCGGTGTATTTCTTTTCCGGTGCGCCCCCCGCCTCTCTGGCGGTGCCCGCCGCTTTGGTCTCGCCGGCCCGCCGTCCCGGAGTGTCTGCGGCGAGAATGTCGGCACGCTGGCCGTTACGCACGAGGACGATGTTCCTCTTGGCAGTGGCGGCCGGGTCGGGCGCCCCGACGGTGATTTTCACGCCGCCGTTCTCGGGCACGATCGTGTAGGGCGGAACGGTCGCGGCGGCGATGTCGACGACCAGCCTGGGACGCTCGCCCGCGGAGCTGATCCTCAGGGTGGAGACCCAGTTGGTGTCGACGCGGAAGCTTTCGGCCTGCGCCGGTCCTTTCGCTTCGCCCAGCACGTCCAGGACGATGCGGGCAGGCTGCGGCAGGGGGAAATGGCGATACTGCTGCACGGGTTGGGGCAGCCGAACGGACAGGATCGTCTGGCCGTTCTCCTCGCGCACCATGAGATCCTGAATCACCGGCGCCTTGACAGGCGCCGGTTTCGCCGCGGCTTGGGGTACCCGGGCCGCTGCAGCCTCCGGAGCCTTCGGCGCCGCCCGGTCGGTTCCGAGCGAGCAGCCAGCTACGTGGACCGTGAGAAGGCCCGCAAGCAAAACCCGGGCGGCGATCCAGGGCCGAGCCGCCGACCCCGGCGATGCCGCACCGGGACGGATATCCGTGGTTGCCTTGGTCATCTTTTTCTCCGCTTTACTCCACCGCCAGCTTCATCGGCACCTCTCGTTTCCTGAGGTTGCCGTAGAGGTCCGTGTAATTCTCCTCGACGACGATCTCGGTGCGCCGGATCTCCTTGACCTTGCCGTCATTGTTGCCGATCGGTGTGCCCACCTTGACGACGTAGCCGAGCCCGCCGCTGTCCTCGATCATCGCACGCGGCTCCTTCAGGTCCCAGACGATCCCCACCACCCGCAGCTGGCCCAGCTCGAAACGTTCGAGCGGGGAGAGGGCTTCCCGAGGGCCGCGGCCGGCGGCCTTTACCGTCATGTTGAACGGCCGAAACGGATCCCTCTTCCCGGCGAGGGAAGGCTGCGGCGCGGGACTTTCCACGGCTTTCTTCGGCGGGAGGGTGAAATCGCTCGGCTGCGGTTTCGCCTTTTCGGCGCGCTGATCGCCCAGCATTTCCTTGAGCTTCGCCCTGGCGGCCTCGGTGAGCGTTTCCAGGCTCTTGCCGATGGTGGCGGGCGTCTTGGAGAACTTCTCGATCGCCTCCCGCGTCTTCTGCGAAGGCGTCTCGATCTTTTCCTGTCCGGAAGTCCCCCCGGGGCGCGCGGCGAGCGCCAGCGCGGCGAGCAGAACGATGCGCAGCTTCATCGTCGGTTACTTCTTCTGTTCCTTCGCGGCCTTGGCTTTTTCCTCCGCGATCCGCTTCCGCTCCGCCTCGTCGAGGAACCGGAACGCGGTCGCGACGCTCGCCGTCTCCAGCACCACCCGGTCGCCCGCCACCGTGGGATTCTTGAAGCCGATATTGTCGATGTTGACCAGCCGGTGCATGTGTCCGACCTCGTCGAAGAACGCTACCACGCTTTGAAAGGTTCCCTTGACGTTGATGTCGACCGGCACTTCCGCGTAGAAATCCTTCGGATTTTCCGGACGGGGCCGAAAGAGCAGGATGTCCAGGCCGGCCTCCTGCGCTTTGGTGGAGATGTTGGTCAGCAGATCCGGGATTTCGCGCTTGTCGGGAAGCTGAGCGACGATCTCCTTCAATCTCATGTCGAGATCGCGGAGCTCCTTGCGCAGCCTGGGGAGATTCGCGGCGCGCTGCTGCTTCACCGCCTTGTCGGAGCGCGCGGCCTCGAGCTCCTGCGCGAGGCTGGCGATCTCGGCGGCCTTCGGCGCATACGCGAGGGAGTAGAAGGCCGCGATCAAGAGAAGCGCCAGGACCGCGAGAATGATCAGTTTCTGGCTCGGCGGCCGGTCGAGAATCTGTTCGAGAAACGCATTCACGGCTTGCCGTCCTTGACCGCGGGCACGCTCTTGGTTTCAGCGCGCTCCGGCGGCCGCGCTCGGTAAGAAACCTTTGCGCTGATGGCAAACTTCTTGTACGGGCCGGTCTTCGCGTCCGCCGCCAGGGTTTCCACCAGCTCCACGTCCGAGAAATACGGAAGCTTCGAGAGGTTGCGCATGAAATCCGCGACGCTCTGATTGTCAACCGCAAGGCCGTTGATCGTCACCTTGCCGCCCGTCTCCTTGAACTCCGTCAGCCACAGCGTGGGCGGAACGGCCGCCGAAAGACTCTCCATCACCCGCACGGGCCCGACCTTTTGCCTGTTCAAGTCTTCGATGACCTGGTGTTTGGCCTGAAACTCCTTGATCTTGACCTGGAGCTCGCCGACCTCCTTGACCTTGAGATTGAGCGCCTGGATCTCCCGGCGCAACGCTTCGAGCTCGCCTTGCATTGTGGCGACCCGGCGCCCCTGATAGAGATAAATCCCCGCGAGAACGAGCGCCGTGACGCCGAGCGTGATCCCTGCGATGGCGAGGTCGCGCTTTCGGGTGACCTCCGCTTTGATCTCACGGACCGGAAGCAGGTTGATTCGAATCATTTATCCCCCGGCCGCCGGATCGAGAGCCCTGCCGCCACCGCAAACAGAGGGGCGGATTCGGCCAGCAGGTCGCGGTCGACCTCCCGGCCCATGGAAAAAGCGCGAAACGGCTCGGCCAGCCGCACGGGCACGCCTACGTTCTGCTCCATGATCTCGCGCAGCCCCGGGATTCGCGCGCTGCCCCCGCTCAAATAAACGACTTTCAGCCCTTCGGACTCTTCGGCGCCGACCGTGCCGTAGAGAGTCACCGTCCGCCTGATCTCCTCGGCAAGGTTCTCCGAGATCGGGCTCAGGATCCCGTCCAGCGCCGGCCCCTTTTTGCCGTCCAGCATGCCCGTGATCTTCAGCCTTTCGGCGGCCTCGGGAGCGATTCCGAGCGACCTGCGGATCGCGTCGGTAAAATCTTCGCCGCCGATCGAAAGGTCGCCCGTGAAGGTCGACAGGCCGTTTTGCAGCAGCGTGATGCTGGTATAGCGGGCGCCGATGTTGATCAGCCCCAGAAGTCCCGTCACGGACTCCGCCGCGTAGTTCGCCTCGTACATGTTCTCCATGGCGAAGTAGTCGACGTCCATGACCGCCGGCTCGAGGCCGGCTTCCAGGATCGCTTCCGAGTAGCTGTTGACGATCTCTTTTTTCACCCCCACCAGGAGAACGTCCATCTTCGTGCCGCCCTCCAGCACGTTGAGGACCTGGAAGTCGAGATTGAGATTTTCGACCCTTTCGGGAATGACGTTGTTGGCCTCGAACTCGATGTTGGCCTCGAGCTCGCTTTCCTCCTGCATCGGCATCTGGATCTTTTTCATGATGACCGCCCGCCCCGGAACGGCGGAGATCACTTTGGTCGATTTGACGCCGTGCGCCTGGATGAGCCGCCGAATGCCCTCGCTCACCGCCTTCGTCTCGACCACCAGGTTGTTCTGGACGGCGGCGACCGGAAGCGGCAGGAGCCCGATCTTGAGCAAGCGATAGCCGTTCTTCTCCACTGCGGTCTCGACCATCTTGATCGAGGTGGAACCGATGTCGAGCGCGACGAAGCCGTCGGCGCGGCGCAAAGATCCCAGGAACCCGAGCTGGAGCTTCTTCAACAGTTCCATTAATGCTTGAAAACCCGCTGCTTTTGCGTCGGCTTGACGCCCAAGGCGCTGAGGATTTTTCGCTTCGTCGACATGCGGCACGCCTTTCCTTTCTCCACCCGGTCCAGGGTGAGGGGCGAGATTCCCGCCAGTCGCGCCAGCTCGGCTTTGCTCAGCATCATGGACTCACGGAGCTTCTTCACTCTGTTCGGTTGATCCATAACCGGCCCCTCGGCATCGGGACGTCTGTTGGAGGAGACGCCACTTATCTAGCGCAACAGAACATTCGGAGTCAAATAAATTATGCTTAATTAAGCATAATTATAGGTCGGCAGTTCTTGACGCAGCAAACTCTCTGCCATGTCGGCACGGCGGCGGTAACCCGTTGAGTTTGTTCCGGTCCTTGTGCAGGATCCCGCGCCGAAGCGCCGGAAACCCGAACGCGGGCGAACAATTTCATCTGTTCACGACTGTTTTTGAACATTCCCGGCCGCCGCACGGACCTGCTTTCGGGCGGCCGTCTTTCAAGTAGATCGGGAAGCATGCAACGTCGTGCCACGGGTGCTCGGGCCGGGACCTTGCGACCTCGCTTCGCCGCGGTTCGGTCGTCCAAAAGTTCGATATGAGACCGGAAACTGACTGGAAACCGGGAACCGGAAACTGCTATTGTTCGGTCTCAACCCTCTTTCAGTCGATGTTCTACCCCTCAGAGAGCTCATTGGTGGGACTTTGATGAATCCCCGCGCGGAGTTTGCGCGCATCGTCGTTCCCTCGCCGATCAAGGAGGCGTTGACCTATCGGGTGCCTGCCGGGCTCGAGAGCGCGCTCGTCCCGGGCATGCGCGTTCTCGTCCCGCTCGGGAAGAGGAAAGTTACCGGAATCGTGCTCGAGTTGCTCCATGAGTCGACCGTGCGCGAGGTCAAGGAGGTCTCGGGTCTCCAGGACAACCGCCCGGTGCTCGATCCCTCCCTGCTGCAGCTGGCCCAATGGATCGCCCAGTACTACCTGGCGCCGCTCGGCCAGGTGATCGGCGCCATGCTGCCTCCGGCGATGCGCGCCGAAGCCCGCAGAACGGTGGTCGCCCTGAGCGCTGCCGATGCGGCCTCCGGGACGGAGAGGCGGATTTTCGAGCTGCTTCAACGAAACAGTGGAAGGCTCGAGCTCAAGCGGTTGCGCGACGAGTTGCGGCGCCGAGACCTGAGCCAGGCCCTGGCCCGGCTCCAGGCTTGCGGGGCGATCGAAATCCGCGAGACCGTTCCCGGATCGCGGCGAAGGCAGAAGGAGCCGCCGCACCTCTCCGGGGCGCCGGGCGCCGGGCGCCGCTTGACGCTCAACGCCGAGCAGCAAAAGGCGTTCGAGGCGATCGACCGCCGCCTGCTCGGCGGCGGATTCGAGACCTTTCTCGTTCACGGAGTGACGGGCAGCGGCAAGACCGAAATCTACCTCCGCGCGATGGAACGCGTCCGCGAGCAGGGCCGCCAGAGCGTCATCCTGGTGCCCGAGATCTCGCTTGCGCCGCAGCTCCTCGACCGGCTCGTGGCGCGCTTCCCCGAACGGGTGGGCGTTCTCCACAGCGCCCTCACGGCGGCCGAGCGCTGGAATCACTGGTGGCGGATCGCGCGCGGGGAGGTGGATGTCGTGGTCGGCGCGCGGTCCGCGATTTTCGCTCCGGTGCCGCGCCTCGGCCTGATCGTCGTCGACGAGGAGCACGATCCGTCGTACAAACAGGAAGAAGGACTGTGCTACAACGCCCGCGACGTCGCCGTGGTTCGCGGGAAGATTTCCGGCTGCCCGGTGGTCCTGGGATCGGCCACCCCCGCGATCGAGACCTACGAAAACTGCAGGCAAAAGCGCTTTCGCCTCCTCGAGCTCACGAAGCGGATCCGCGAGCGGCCGCTGCCACGCATCCAGATCGCCGACCTGAGGAGCGCAGGAGCGTCCGAGCCGGCCGGCCCGCCCCCGGAGCACCGGCTGATCTCGCCGCAGCTCGCCGGGCTGCTGGAGAGCAATCTCCGCAGGTCGAAGCAGAGCCTTGTCTTTCTCAACCGCCGCGGCTACGCCAACTTTCTCCAGTGTCGGAGCTGCGGTTACGTCCTGCGTTGCGCCCATTGCAGCGTGACGCTGACCTATCACCAGCAAAAAAACACCGCGCATTGCCATCACTGCGATTTTCGCCTGCCGGCGCCGGATACCTGTCCCGGCTGCGGCTGGCCCACGCTGGCGGGGATCGGCGCGGGCACCGAGCAGGTGGAACAGTGGCTCCGCCGCCTGTTTCCCGAGGCGCGCGTCGAGCGCATGGACCGCGACACCACCGGCCGGCGAGGATCCCACGAGCGGTTGATCAGGAGCTGGGAATCGGGGGAGATCGATATCCTGATCGGCACCCAGATGATCACCAAGGGGCATGACGTGACGGGGGTGACGCTCGTCGCGGCGCTCCTCGCCGATCTATCGCTCAATCTGCCCGACTTTCGCGCCGCCGAGAGGACCTTTCAGCTCCTCAGCCAGGTGGCCGGCCGTGCCGGCCGAGGAGATGACCCCGGGACTGTGATCGTGCAGACCTACGCCCCCGACCATTACGCGATCGAGCACCTGGTCGGGCACGACTACAAGGGCTTCTTCGACGCCGAGCTCGAGTTTCGTCGGGAGCTCAACTACCCGCCTTTTTGCCGGCTGGTGCAGCTCCGGCTCGACGGTCCGAGAGCGGATGCCGTCGAGGCGAAGGCGAGGGAGCTGCGCCGGCAGCTGGATGATTTCCGGCGCCGCAGGCCCGGGCTGCGCGGGCAGATCGAGATTCTCGGCCCGGCTCCGGCCCCGATCGGCAGGCTGCGAGGCCGCTATCGCTGGCAGCTCCTGTTGAAGGGGAAGCAGCCATCCTCGGTGCTCGAGCTGGCCGGACTGGCGCCCCAGGTCCTCGGCTCCTCGCGTTCCGTGCGCCTTCACATTGATGTCGATCCGTACAATATGTTATGAATTTTTCTAGCGATGGCGCTGCTCGAAATCCTCAAATATCCCGATCCTCGACTCAAGCAGGTCGCCAAGCCCGTACGGAACGTCACCGCCGAGACCGTCCGCCTGATCGAGGACATGCTCGAGACGATGTACGCGGCGCCCGGAGTGGGCCTTGCCGCCAATCAGGTGGGCGTGCTCCAGCGTGTCATCGTCCTCGATATCGATCACGAGAACCCCGGCAAAAACGTTCTCAAGCTCGTCAACCCCCAGATCACCCGCGCCGAGGGAGAGCTCGTCTGGGAAGAGGGGTGTCTCAGCGTGGTCGACTTCACCGCCGAGGTGCGCCGCGCCGCCCGGGTCGAGGTAACCGCCCTGAACGACCTGGAAAAGGAAGTGAAAATCGAGGGCGAAGGATTGCTGGCCGTCGCCCTGCAGCACGAGATCGACCACCTGGACGGAAAGCTTTTCATCGACCGGATCAGCTGGCTGAAACGGGATCTCTACACCCGTCGCCGAAAAAAGGCGCTCAGGACGGGCGCCGCGCCGGCGGCGGAAGCGCCGCGCGTCATGATCTGAGCGGAAACCGACCGCTTTCGCCGACGCCCTGGCTCCATCGGCCGCGATGCCCGACTTCTGGCCCATCGTCTTCATGGGGACACCGGAACCGGCTGCTCTCACTCTGGAGCGGCTGTTGGAGGGGCCCGATCCCGTGGTCGGGGTGGTAACCCAGCCCGACCGTCCCGCCGGGCGAGGACAAAAAAGCACCCCGTCTCCCGTTCGAAAGCTCGCCGAAAGCCGCGGCATTCCCGTGATCGCTCCGGAAAAGATCCGCGCGCCGGAGGTCCTCGAGACGCTCAAAAAATGGAATCCCCGCGTCGTGGCCGTGGTGGCCTATGGTCGCATTCTCCCGCGCTCGATTCTCGAGCTGCCTCCCGCCGGCTGTATCAACGTCCATTACTCGCTTCTGCCCAAATACCGCGGCGCCGCCCCGATCGCCTGGACGATCCTCAACGGCGAGAGGGAAGGCGGAGTGACCACGATACGCCTGGTCGAAAAGATGGACGCCGGGCCGATCTATCTCCAGGAGGGGCTGGAGCTGGCGCCGGACGAGACGACCTCCTCGCTCGCCGCCAAGCTCGCGCCGATCGGCGCGAGGCTCCTCCTCGAAACCATCCGCGGCCTCAAGGAAGGCAGGCTCGAGGGTCAACCGCAAGACGAAGCGCAGGCAACGCTGGCGCCGATGATCAAGAAGGAGGACGGTCTCATCGACTGGCGCCAGCCCGCCGTGGCGATCGAGCGTCGCGTGCGCGCTTTCACTCCGTGGCCCTCCGCCTACACCCACCTGCGCGGCAAGCTGATGAAGATTCATCGCGCCCGGGTCCTCACCGGCCCGTCAGCCGCCCCCGGAGAGGTCGTGCGCGCGGACGCGGGCGGCTTTTGGGTGGCGACCGGCGACGGGCTTCTTGCGCTCGAGGAGGTTCAGCTCGAAAACAGGAAGCGCCTGCCCGGCACCGAGTTCGTCAAGGGAGCGAGGATCCGGCCGGGTGAACGCCTCTGACAGCCGGACCGCAAACGTCCGCGAGATCGCAACCCGCATCCTCGTTGCGGTCGATACCCGAAAGGCGTTTGCCGACCGCTTGCTCGACCGTGCGCTTGAAAGCGGAACGCTTCCCGCGCGGGACCGCGCGCTTCTCAGCGAGCTCACCTACGGCACGCTTCGCTGGCGCGGCAGGCTGGACTGGCTCTTGCGCGGGCATCTCAAGCGCGATCTCGCGCGCACCTCGCCGTTCGTAAGAAACCTGCTGCGGCTCACCCTCTACCAGCTGTTCTTTCTCGACCGCGTTCCCGACTACGCCGCCGTGAACGAAGCGGTCGCGCTGGCAAAGACCCGGGGGGGAGTAAAAAGCGGAGGCTTCGTGAACGCGGTCCTGCGCGGCGTGCTCCGTGAAGGGCGGCGCAAGCCCCCGCCCGAGCTGTCGCGGGAAACGCTTTCGGAGTTCGCGAGCTACTGGTCCCACCCCCTGTGGCTCGTCGAGCTCTGGCAGGATTATTTCGCGCCCGAAGAGCTCGTGCCGCTCCTCGAGGCCGACAACCGCGCCGCCCCGCTGGCGCTTCGAGCGCAGCGCCTGAAGACCACAGTCGACGACCTGCTCTCGCTCCTGGCTGAATCCGGGGTCGAGGCGAGACCATCCCTCTGGTCCACCCAGGGGGTCGTGGTTCTTTCCCGAAGACCGCCCGATCAACTGCCCGGTTTCGACGAGGGGCTTTTCTTCGTGCAGGGAGAGGCGTCGCAGCTCATCGGCTTTCTTCTCGATCCCCGCCCCGGCGAGCGCATCCTCGACGCCTGCGCCGCTCCCGGGGGCAAGACGACGCACATCGCCGAGCTGATCGAAGACCGAGGAACGGTTGTCGCCGCCGACCTCTCCGCCGCCGGGCTCGAGCGCGTCCGCCGCAACGCCCGCCGACTCCGTCTTACCTCGATCCGGACCGTTTGCTGCGATATGACCGCCGGTCTCCCCGAAGCGGAGCGCGAGCCCTACGACCGCATCCTGGTCGACGCCCCGTGCAGCGGCCTCGGAACGCTGCGGTCCCACCCGGAGATCAAATGGAACCGTGCGCCGGCGGACATCGCGCGCCTGAGCCGCACGCAGAGAAAAATCTTGAAATGCAGCGCTGGTTATCTCCGCACCGGAGGCGTGCTCGTCTATTCGACCTGCACGCTTGCCCGGCCCGAGAACGAGGACGTGGTCGAGGGCTTTTTGCGCCAGCATCCGGAGTTTGTGTTGGAAGAGGCCGCAGGTTATCTTCCGGAAAAGGCGCGGGCGCTGGTGCGCGGCCCTTATTTTCTCGCCCTGCCGCACCGCCACGATACCGACGGATTCTTCGCCGCACGCATGAGAAAGGCTCGGTGACATGAGAACGATCAAGATCGCCCCCTCGATTCTGTCGGCCGACTTCAGCCGCCTCAAAGAGGAGATCGAGGCGGTGGAAGCGGCCGGTGCCGACTGGCTTCACGTCGACGTGATGGACGGCCATTTCGTTCCCAACCTCACCATCGGCCCGGTCGTGGTCGAGTGCGTGCGCAAGGTCACCCGCATCCCGCTGGACGTACATCTCATGATCACGGATCCCGACAAGTACGCCCCGGAGTTCATCAAGGCGGGGGCCGACTGGGTCTCGATCCATCCGGACACGTGCGCCGATCCGAACGCAACCCTCCGCCGGATTCGCGAGCTGGGCGCGAAGGCTTCGGTGGCGGTCAATCCCGACGTCCCGCTTGCCGCGGTGGAGCGCTATTTTCCCGATGTCGACATGATCCTCATCATGACTGTTTTTCCCGGCTTCGGCGGCCAGGAATTCATCGCCGACGTTTTACCGAAGCTCGAAGAGGCGCGTCGGGCCGTGGACCGGCGCAAGCTTCCGGTCCTGATCGAGGTCGACGGCGGAGTCAAGGCCGATAACATCGAGCGGGTCGTCCGTGCCGGAGCCGAGGTCGTGGTCTCGGGCTCCGGGATCTTCAAGACACCCGATTACGCCGCCACCATCCGCCGCATGCGCGCCGCGGTCGCCGATCTCTGAGCCCGGCCCGGGCGCAGCCTGTCGCCTCCCGGCGCCGGGCTGTTGTTTTTCTCCGGGTCTGTTGTTAGTTTGTCCGCGTCGGGGCGTGGCTCAGCTTGGTAGAGCGCACGGTTCGGGACCGTGAGGTCGGTGGTTCAAATCCACTCGCCCCGACCATTTCCTCGGCCATCCCGTAAATCGCCCAATCGTTGCGGCGTGCTGCGGGTTGTGTGGCCTCGCCGCGGTCTTGCCGCAGCGTGTGAACGACGAGTTTGTCCATCCCGGACCTGGTATGACCGTTTCCTTGCCCGCAAGAACCTCGGGCCGGAAGGATGTATTTGACGACCTAGCCACAATCGGTTTTAATACGCGCCAACCGGCCCACGAGGGAAATTCCGTGATTTGTCGTTCGCTCAAGGAAAGAAGGGGGAGACGAGAAAACTCACCATGATCGCGCGCATCCTGTTGACCGTCGCGCTGGTTTTCATCGAAGGCAGTGCGGGAGCTCAGCCGATACAGTTGATCACCGAGAAAGAAGCGAAGCTGCCCGCGGCGCCGCAGGCGCCGTCGCGGGCCATTACGCGAGGACCTGCTGTCAAGCTGGTGTCGCCGGAAAGCGTTGGCGGCGGCGCCTTTGCGCTGCGAGTCGTCTTCGAGCCTCGCGGGGGGTCGAAGATCGACCCGGACAGCGTTCAGGTCACCTATCTGAAAAATCCGCCGGTGGATCTCACCCGCCGCCTCAAGTCGGCGATCCGTCCCGAGGGAATCGACCTCGCCTCGGTGACCGCCCCAGGGGGCGAGCACCCGATCCGGATCACCGTGCGGGACATCGAGGGCAGGCAGGGAAGCCTCGTCATCAACCTGTCGGTCAAATAAACCCGTCGAATGAATTGCCCCTATTGCGCATCGGAGGTGCCGCAGGCGGCCATCGTCTGCCCGCAGTGCGCTCGTGACTTTTACCTGTTCAAACCCATTCTGCAACGCATTGCTCAGCTCGAATCACGGCTTGCGGAACAGGCCGCGGCAAGTAGCCATGAACCTCGTCTTTCCGCTCTCGAACGCGAATTTCAAGAGTTGAAAGCCGCGCTCTCCGCCGGCCAGGCTGGCGGCTCGCCGGGTCTCGAGACGGCGCCCTACGCCCCCATCTCCGGAGAGGCGACGACCTACCGGACAAGCCTGTTCCGCGCTCTCGGTCTTACGCTGGCGCTTCTCATCGCTGCGCACATCCTGTTGCTCTTCGTCTACGACGCGTCGCCGCTTTATCTCCGCGTCGCGTCGATGCTGATCCCGGTGCCCTTCGGTTTCGCGCTGGCCGCGCGCCATCCGGGACGGTTCGGCCTGTCCGCGGCCTGCGGCTTCACCATGGCCGCCCTGGCAGTCTGGCTCATGCTCGTCACTACCGGATATCTCGATAACGTTCCCGTCTTGCCACAGAGCGTGCGCGACGTTCGCGAAGTCGTTGAATACGCCGCGAGCATCGGCCTGGCGTTTGTCACGGGATTGCTCCTCGGCAAGCTGCGACACCGGCGGCTGCGTGCGGGGGCGGAGCCGGACCGGCTCGCCGTGCTCCTGGCCGAGCTTTTCACCACCGACAGGGACGGCGAGCTCGGAGTGCTGCGCCTTGCAGGCCGCATCCAAAAATTCGTCTCCACCGTGACGCCGGTCGGGACGGGCCTGGCCTCTCTCTACGCTGGCATCAAGGCGCTCATCGGGGATCTCGGGTAGCGTTCTTGACCGAGCACCCGTCGCGATGCCGAAAGGCGAAATCGAAGAGATGATGGAGCGGTGCGGGGCGACAGCCGCCCCGGATTATCGCCGCAGGCTCCTGCTCAAGGCGGGCCTGGCCGCCGGCATGCAGCTCTTGCTGCCGCGCTGGTGCGCGGCGCAATCGACCCTGCTCGCTTTGCCGAAAGTCGCGCTCGTTTTCGGCAACGGGGGGTACAAGGATGCTCCGCTCAAAAACCCCGCGAACGACGCCCGCGCCATGGCCGCGGCGCTCAAGGCGATGGGTTTCGCCGTAACGATGAGACTCGACGCCCGGCGAGCGGAAATGGAGGACCTTGCCCGGGCTTACGTGCAGCAGCTCGCGAAGCGAAAAACCGTGGGCCTGTTTTACTATGCCGGCCACGGAGTGCAGCTCGCGTGGCGCAACTATATGGTGCCCGTGGACGCCGCGATCGAGACCGCCGCCGACATTCAGAAACAGGCCGTCGACGTGAACAGCTTGTTGGAAGGGATCAAGCGCACGAACAACGCGATGAACGTGATCATCCTCGACGCTTGCCGGGACAATCCCTTCGGCAGCCTCAAGGGAGTCGATCAAAAGGGCCTCTCGCAGATGGATGCGCCGCCGAGCACCCTTCTGGCGTACGCGACCAGTCCGGGCAACGTCGCCAGCGACGGCACCGGCGAGCATGGGCTCTATACCGAATACCTGTTGCGCGAGATGAAGGTCCCCGAGGCCAAGGTGGAAGACGTGTTCAAACGAGTGCGGCTCGCCGTGCGGCGCAGGACCAACGGCGCCCAGATTCCGTGGGAGAGCACCTCGCTGGAGGAGGATTTCTATTTTCTGCCGCCGGCGCATCTGAAGAAGCTATCCGAGGAGGAAAAGGAAAGGCAGTTCCAGGAAGAGCTTGCTCTCTGGGAGAAGGTCAAGGACGCGAAGGAGCCCGCTCCGCTCGAAACGTATCTGCAGCGCTATCCCAGCGGCGAGTTCTCGGAGCTGGCGCAACTCAGACTCGACGCCGTTCTCGCCGGGCAGGGTGAAAAACGCATCGACGTCGCCTCCCAGGCCGGAAATCTTTTCAGCCACGGTTTCATCCGTGCCGACACCAATTACAAGGTTGGCGATTTCTACTCGTACCGGCTGATCGACCTCGCGGCTCAAAAAGAAATCCGCACGATCGCCGGCGTGGTGACGGCGGTAAAGGACAACGAGGTGATCATCGGCCACGGGGAGGTCGTCCTGGATCTGATGGGCAACCCCAAAAAGTCCGCCGACGGCTACCGCTACACCGACAACCAGAATGTCCCTGTCGAGTTCTACGTCGGCAGGAAGTGGTCCACGCGATTCCAGACGTTCCCTCCGAATTTGCCGCGGCACGTGCGGCTGACGACGGATATGGAGTACCGAATCGCGGGAAGGGAAACCGTTACGGTTCCGGCCGGCACCTTCGATTGCTTCCGGGTCGAAGGCCGCGGCGTCGCCGTCTCGAGCGTGGGACCGGCTTCGGTGCAGCGAACCGCCTGGTACGCCCCCGAAAGGGTGCGCCGATTCGTCGCGCAGGAACTGATCCGCACGCCGCCGGCCCGCTCTCCCAATCCGCCGGTCGCTGAACGCTACGAGCTCGTCGCGTTCAAACAGACCTGATCGCCGCCGGTCTCGTTCTCCCGCTCATGAAGAGACCTATTTTTAGAACGCGGAACCGGGCGGATCAGGGGAGGAAAGGCGGCAGGGCAGAAACGGCGGGAGCTGACTGCGAGATGCCTAAGCTGCTTTCTTGGCTTCGTGTCGGGCCTGCCGCGTCGCCTGTTCCCGATTCAGGTACATGGCAAGCCCCGAGCTCAGTACCACGACGGCCCCCACCGCGACCGAATTCGCATAGGGCAGGAGCGTGTCCGTAAAGCCCAGCGCGTAGGGAGCAGCAATCAGCCAGAGTCCAAGGACGAAGTGGAATGCGAACCAGTAAAAGCTCGTCATACGCCTTCACCTCCTTCCTTTTTGCTCGCTCGGCTCTTGCCGCCTCCCTCCCTTGATGCGGTGCCAGCACCGGATCTTTGCTGGCTTTCCTTCCAGCCCGGATCGTCAGGCAACTCTCCAGGGCAGAACTGTCCCCGGCCTCGGGATCGCTTCCGGGGAGACCCGCTGACAAGGATTTTCCGCGACAAAATCTAACCATCCCAGGCCGACTGTCAAGAAACAGTCGCCTGCCGTCGTCGCGGCGACTCCCCCCTTCCTTAACGGTCTCCCCCTCTCCGGGACAAACCGAGCCGACCCTCAGAGGGCGGCGCCTGCGCCCAGCTTCGCCGGCAGCCGCAGCGTCACCGCCGACCGCGAAGGGGGAAGGTTTGCGGGATCGCCCCGAGAAGCACAGAAGCCACGGGCGACTTGCGCGCGAAGGTCCGACTGGCATAAAACTGCGGCGTGGAACGCTTCGTCCCCGGCGCTTTTCAAGAATTTTTTCCATTCCTACTCGTATCACTGAGCTCGGTCTTCTTTACCGTCGACCCTTTCGGCTCCATCCCGGCATTTCTGGCGATGGGCGCTAGAGGGGACCGCGCCCGCGCGCGGCGAATCGCGCGCCATGCCGCATGGACCTGCTTTGCGGTGCTGACGCTTTTTGCCTCGGCCGGAACTCTCGTCTTCAAGCTGTTCGGGTTTACCTTGGCGGCCTTCAAGATCGCCGGCGGTCTCATTCTGTTTCAGATCGCGATGGAGATGATGCACGCGCAGCGATCCGAGACGCGCGAGGTGGCGGAAGAGCGTGCCGAGGGAAGCCGCAAAGAAGATTTCGGTATCATTCCGCTGGGCGTCCCGATGCTGGCCGGCCCGGCCGCGATTTCCACCGTCATCGTTCTCATGGGACAATCGAAGCTCTGGTGGCAGACGATCCCCGTTTTTGCGGCGATCGTTGTCACGTCGTCTGCGTCCTTTTACGTACTGATCGCGGGAGCGCAGATCCAACGCTTTCTCGGTGAAAGCGGGGTGCGCATACTGACGCGGCTCATGGGGCTGATCCTCGCGGCGGTGGCGATTCAATTCGTGCTCAACGGAATCAACGATGCGTGGCCCGGCCTGGCACGAGGAGCGTGACTTTCGATTCCGGCTGGATGTTCTCCTGTGAGCGCATGATGCCCGAGCCGGTTCCAGACGTTTTTTACTGTAACCCGCGCCGGCGCGTCACCGGTGCATGCGGCGACTGGAGTCCGCCGCCGGGGGCACGGGAGACGCCGGGCTCACCGGGATGACTCACGAACTCTGGAGGGCAGAAGATGAGTGAAATTTTCTGGACGTTGTTCATGCTCTCGGCGCTTCAACCGATTATCACGCGCCGGCTCCTGGAATACTCCCGGCGGCGATTGATGTGGAGGATCGAGCGCGAGCGCGGCTCGCGCGTGATCCTGCTGGTGCACCGCCAGGAAACCATGAGCTTCCTCGGGTTCCCTTTTTTTCGTTATATCGACGTGAACGACTCCGAAGAAGTCATTCGCGCGATTCACATGACCGATCCCGACGTTCCGCTGGACATTATTCTCCATACTCCCGGCGGCCTGGTTCTGGCGTCACTCCAGATCGCCATGGCGATCAAGAGACACCCCGGCAAGGTGACGGCCTTCGTGCCGCACTATGCAATGTCCGGCGGGACACTGATCGCATTAGCGGCGGACGAAATCGTCATGTGCGAGCACGCGGTGCTCGGCCCGGTCGATCCTCAATTGGGCCACTATCCCGCAGCTTCGATTCTCAAAGCGGCGTCGAAGAAACCGATGGAAGAACTGGAGGACGAAACAATCATCCTGGCAGATCAGGCGGAGAAAGCGGTGGCTCAGCTCTACGACGCGGTAAGGGAGCTGCTGAAAGACAAGTTTCCCGACAGCAAAACCGATGAGCTGGCTCGACTTCTTTCGGAGGGCACATGGACCCACGACTATCCCCTGACCTACGAGCGGGCCAGATCGTTGGGGCTTGCGGTCACGGCCGAGATGCCTGGAGACATCATGAAGCTCATGAGCCTTTTCCCGCAACCCGTACGGCATACACCCTCGGTGGAATATCTGCCGATCCGCCGCTATGCGCCCGCCGAACGGCAAAGGCAAGCTTCTGAGCACTTCATCGGGAGGTAAATCGGAAATGGCCGCGACTCGCTGATATTTCTGGCGGAATCGCGCCGGGCCGGACCGCGCGTACTGCGTTCGCGCGGAAAAGCCCCCTCATAGGCGGCGGTTCGAAGCCGAAAATCGACGCAGGCACCCGATTCCCGCCTCCCGAGAGAGACGAGGCGGCACCGAAGGGCGATCCGCCGCCTGAGCTGCTGCGGGTCCGGCTGGTCCGGCCTCGTTTCGAGGTCGAACTGCCCCGTCAGGACGATCTCGACCCGCTTCTCCTGATCGGTCTCGAGATTCGATAGCAACCTCGGCCCTTCCAGGGCTTCGCCGCTCAGGTTTTGCGCTTCGTCGACGAGCACGGCGGCGACGTGGCGCTGCTTCAGCTGATCGCTCAGGTGCTCCTGGCCGATCGGCATCACCCACGGCCGGACATCGCCGAGTGTGTGTCGATCGGTACTTCGACGAAACCGCGATCTTGTACCCGCCTGGCGCCGGGCGGCCGTCTCATTTTTTGGTTGTTTCCTGGGGATTTCGATTGTATATTAACGCCCGAGGTGAATCGGCCGGGGCGGCCAGCGATTGTTCACCTGCTCGATCCTCTCGTTTTCCCACCGGTACTTCTCGGCGTTCACCTTAGTCCCGCGTTCTTTTTCGCATGGGTTGTCGAGCGATTCCTTACAGGAGTCGATGAACAGAGAGCCCGAAGCGGTTCCGTCTCGCTCGAAAGGTCAACCGAACAGGTTCGAAACCGGCAGTTTCTCGCGTTCCACCCGCGGCCCCCCTTGTTCGCCTGGCCTTTTCTTTCCCAACCGTACGCCGGATCATCCCTCGGCTCCGCAGTTGCTGAGAGAAGGGAGAGACATGACAGACGACTCGAACGTCAAAGGAAATGGATTCGTCGCCCGAGGATCCCGGGCGTCAGGAGCGCCGCCCGCCGCACAAACCCTCCGCCGCGAGCTAAAAGCACTTCGACCGCGGAAGGGCGCGGTGAGGCCGACGAAACGAGAGCGCACCCGCCGCCTGCACGAAGCGGTGGTCAACCTGGTCGGACGGCTCCGCGGCGCCGGCTTTACCGCGGTATCCTCTCCGCCCGGTCCGATCGCCGTCATCGGTACCGAAATCGAAGACCCGAAGACCAAAGGCAGGATCGGCCACGTCCGGGAACCGCTCGGGGCTTACATCCAGCGGTTGTCGGTCGAAGACAATTTTTTCCAGCGCTCGCCTTTCGACCACACGACCGATCCCATTTACCGGCGCCTCATCCGCGACTTTATCGACGGCGCAGTCATGCCCGAGAGCAAGATCGCCGCGCTCACCTGGTCCGGGGGGCCCTGCTCCTTGTCCGACGGCGACCTCCGGTTCTCCATCATCGACGGCCTCCAGAGGCTCCACTGCTTTCTCATCGCGGTCCTGCTGGCCTGGCGCCGCGAAGAGCTGGTCGCCGAGGGGCTCGTCCGGGAGGAGGACTGGAATTTCTTCGCCGAATCCGTCAAGCGGCTGGGCGAGCCGGAAGCCGCCACCGAGACCCTCCTCCAAAGAACGGTCCGCTACGAGATCTTCTACGGGATCAGCCTGGCCGGGCTACTGCACTACATGGTGACGTTCAACTCCAGCCAGCGGCGCATGAGCCTGCGGGTGCAGCTCGAGATCATGAAAAAGCCCTTGATCGAGCACCTGAAAAGCGAAGGCATTCCCATCTGGGAGGACCTCGGCCGGATGCCCGGCGAGCGCCGTCCCGCGGATCGGTTCCTCGCATCGGACATCGTGCTTGCGACGCAGGCGTTCATCACCCACAACCCGCACGTGACGACCGCCTTCGAGACCGAGCGTTTCCTCGACGAAAACCAGCCCTACCTGGACAACATCGGCGATATCGCCGACATCGTGCGGCTGCTGAAACGGACCACGCTTGAAATCCATCGCCGCGTCGCCGAGGTCTACGCGGCGAACCCCGACCGCCGCTTTCTCGTGACCAACGGGGACCCCTTCCTCCTGGGGCTTGCGGCGGCATGCGGCTACATACGGAGCCGGGGCGGCATGGAGATCCTCGACAAGGCGCTCGACAAGCTGCTCGCGGATCTCGATCGCCCGGGCGCGGACCCGCTCGGCATCGACGATTACGAGTCGGCGCTCGCCGCGCTCGGGGTCTCCCGGGGCAGGCAGGCCCGCCGGCTGGTGGACGACACGTTTCGGCGCTTCTTCCTGGGCGTGACGGTGGAGCTCGACTGGCTGGATACCGCCAACCAGATCACCGGAGGCGCCTCGGGCTGAGGCTCAGAGCCGGCGGCGCTAGGCGGAGAGCGGAGCAGTCGCCCCGCGCCGGAGGGTATCCCACCCGCGAATCGCGCGGATCCGCTCCACGGGTGTGGGATGCGAGTAATGATAGGCGGAATACCAGGGGTGAGGCGTCAGGTTGGCGAGGTTTTTCACCGTCAGGTTGACCAGCGCTTCTTCCATCGCACGTCCGTCGCCGAGCGCCAGGGCGGCGAACCGGTCCGCCTCATACTCGTGCCGGCGCGATAGATAATTGAGCAACGGGCCCAGATAAAAAACGGCCGGCCCCGAAACCAGGCTGAAAAGCACCAGTGCCGCATGATTCGACGGCGCGAGACCGAAGGCCGCGTAAAAGGGCGCGTAGTCGAGCAACAGGCTGAGAACGTAGAGCCCGGCGAAGAGCAGCGCTCCTTCCAGCACCAGCATCCGCCGGACGTGCTTCATCTTGTAATGTCCCATCTCATGAGCCAGGACCGCCAGCGTCTGATCGACCGGCATCTGAGCGATCAACGTGTCGAAAAGAACGATGCGTTTGGCCCGTCCGATCCCGGTGAAGTAAGCGTTGGAATGCGCCGAGCGCTTCGACCCGTCCATCGAGTAGATCCCGCCGGTTTTGAATCCCACCCGCGCGGCGAGCGCTTCAATCCGATCGCGCAGCTCCCCTTCCTCCAGCGGCTCGAACCGGTTGAACAAGGGGGCGATCAACGTCGGATAGACCACGATCATCAGCAGCTGAAAGCCGAGAATGAAAGCGAACGCCCAGAGCCACCAGAAACGTCCGGCGATCTCCATGAGCGTGAGCACGACCCACAGGAAAGGCAAGCCGAGAACGATCCCCAGCAGGAGCCCCTTGGCCTTGTCCGCCAGGTAAAGCCCCGGTGTGGTCTTGTTGAATCCGAACCGCGCTTCGATGCCAAAGGTCGCGTAGAGATCGGTGGGTAAACCGGCGAAGACGAGGATCAGCGCGACGGCGAAGCAAAATAGAACTCCGGGCCCCTGCCACGCAGGGTTCCAGCGTCCGGCGAGCGTCCGGGCGAGCTCCTCCACCCGCGGGAGAATGCCCCCGAACAGCACCGCGAGCAGCACCGCCCCGCCGTAGATTTCCGCCCACCGCTGAAAACGCCCTCTGGCGAGCGCGTAATCCACCGACCGGCGGTACTCTTCGGGCGAAAGCCGGCCGCGAAAGTCGTCGGGAATTCCCTCCGGGCCGCAGCGCTCACGGATGTAGCGCAGGTTCAGCTCGTTGAGCACCCCCTCGACGGCCAGCTCGAGAGTGAAAAAGACAAGAAACAGCCCGACCACCCAATGTTCCATCGCGCCGATCGAGAAGACTGAAAAGGGAGGGGGCAGAGCTCAGGCGGCGGAGTCGTAGGCGAAGGTGAGCTTCCCTTCGGTCTCGTCCACCTCGACCTTTCCGCCGCTCTGCAGCCGGCCGAAGAGGATCTCGTCGGCCAGGACGCGCTTGATCTCGTTCTGGATCAGCCGCGCCATGGGCCGCGCGCCGAAAGCCGGATCGTAGCCGCGCTCGGCGAGCCATCGGCGCGCCTTCGGGGTGATCTGGAGGAAGACCTTCTTCTCGTTCAGCTGACGGTCCAGCTCCATGATGAACTTGTCGACCACCCGCTCGATGATGTCCATGCTGAGCGAGTTGAAAACGATCATGGCGTCCAGGCGGTTGCGGAATTCGGGGCTGAACATTCTTTCGATCGCTTCCTTGCCTTTGCCGGCGTTCGACTTCGCCCCGAAACCGAGCGGCGCTCCGCTCATCTCGCGCGCGCCCGCGTTCGTGGTCATGATGAGAATGATGTTGCGGAAGTCCGCCTTCTTGCCGTTGTTGTCCGTGAGCGTGGCGTGGTCCATGACCTGCAGCAGGATGTTGAACAGGTCCGGGTGCGCCTTTTCGATCTCGTCGAGCAGCAGCACCGCGTGCGGATTGCGGTTGACCGCGTCGGTGAGCAACCCGCCCTGGTCGAAACCCACGTAGCCCGGAGGGGCGCCGATGAGGCGGGAAACCGTGTGCTTTTCCATGTACTCGCTCATGTCGAACCGGAGGAACTCGATCCCCATGATCTGGGCGAGTTGCTTGGCCACCTCGGTCTTGCCGACGCCGGTCGGCCCCGAGAACAGGAAACAGCCGATCGGCTTCTCCGGATGACCCAGGCCGGAGCGTGACAGCCGGATGGCGGAGGCGAGCGTCTCGATGGCGGCGTCCTGCCCGAAAACGGTCAGCTTGAGGTCCCGCTCGAGGTTCTGCAGCCGCTCCTTGTCCGAGATCGACACGCTGCGGGGCGGGATCTTGGCCATGGTCGCCACGACCTTCTCGATGTCCTTCGGACCGATCACCTTCTTGCGCTTCTCCGGCGGCTGCAGCTTCACCGCGGCCCCGACCTCGTCGATGACGTCGATCGCCTTGTCCGGCAACCGGCGGTCGTTGATGTGCTTGGCCGAGAGCTCGACGGCGGCGCGCATCGCGGCGGCCGAGTAGCGCACGCCGTGGTGCTTCTCGTAGTGGGCCTTCAGACCCTGGAGAATCTTGTAGCTTTCCTCGACGGTCGGCTCGGCGATCTCGATTTTCTGGAAACGGCGGGCGAGCGCCCGGTCCCTCTCGAAGTAGCTCTTGTAGTCGTGATAGGTGGTCGATCCGATGCACTTGAGCTCACCGGAAGCCAGCGCCGGCTTCAGGATATTGGAGGCGTCCATCGAGCCGCCGCTGGTCGCCCCCGCCCCGACGATCGTGTGGATCTCGTCGATGAAAAGGATGGAGTTGGGATTTTTCTTCAGCCCGGCCAACACTCCCTTGAGCCGCGCCTCGAAATCGCCCCGGAACTTGGTTCCCGCCAGCAGTGCCCCCATGTCGAGCGAGTAGATCACCGCGTTCTTGAGCGCCTCGGGCACCTCGCCCCGTTGAATCTTCAGGGCCAGCCCCTCGGCGATCGCGGTCTTTCCCACGCCGGGATCGCCGACGAAGATCGGGTTGTTCTTGCGGCGCCGGCAGAGCACGTGGATCGTGCGCTCGATCTCCGTCTCGCGTCCGACCAGCGGGTCGATCAAGCCCTGCCTGGCTTTCTCGACGAGATTGATCGTGTAGGCCTGCAGAGGCTTGAGCCGCTGTGCCGGGCGCTCCTCCTCGGCGGCGGCCTCCTGGCCCTCGGAGCCGGATTCTTCGGCCGAGCCGACCTTGGCGATGCCGTGGGAGACGTAATTGACCAGATCGAATCGCGTGATTCCCTGCTCCTCCAGGAGGTAAACCGCGTAGGAGTCGGGCTCCCGGAACATCGCGATCAGAACGTTTCCGCCGTGAATCTCCTTTTTTTCGGCCGACTGCGCGTGAATGACCGCCCGCTGCAGCACGCGGTGGAAGCCGATCGTTTGCTGCGGCTCCTGCTTCCACCCCTCGGGAACGACCTGAAGCTGCGTGTCGAAGAACTCCTCGAGCGCCTTGCGAAGGCGCGCGAGATCGCCCCCGCAGTTGACGATAGCGCTGCTGGCGTCCTTGTCCCGCAGCAACGCGTACAGCAGGTGCTCCAGGCAGACGTACTCGTGGCGCCGCCGCTTGGCTTCCCGGAAGGCTTCATGCAGTGTGCCTTCGAGCTCCTTGCTGATCATCCTAGGCCTCTTCCATCGTGCACTTCAGCGGATACTCGGCCTGGCGCGCCAGACTTTCGACCAGATTGACCTTGGTCTCGGCCACTTCATACGTGTAGACGCCAGCCACGCCGATCCCTTTCCTGTGGACGTGCAGCATGATCTGGACCGCCTCGGTGTGTTCCTTGTGAAACACGTACTGGAGAATCCGGACCACGAACTCCTTGGTGGTGTAGTCGTCGTTGTGAAGCAGAACCTTGTAGAGCGGCGGCCTCTTGAGCTTCTTCTTGGTCTCGGTGACCAGCCCTTGCTCGAATTCGGTTTCCCTCCGGCTCATGGCGGCTCCGACCTCCCTGGGAGGTGGTCTAAATTTAACAACATCTGCGTTCTCAGGCAATCCTGCCGGGGACCCTCAGCAGGCCGGGGCGGCTTGCAAGTCCGGCGCGCAAGAATGCTATACTGGAGGTGCAGGACTCCATGGGCCGAGCGCCTTTTCAGGAGGTGCGCGATGCTTACCAACAAGGTCCGCGAGATCATGACCGGAAACATTACCACGGCGGAGGCTGACTGGACGGTCTCCGCGGTTCTGGCGAAGATGGTCGCCGAGGACGTGGGCCGGATCGTGATTACCGACGGTGAAGTCCCGGTGGGGATTTTCACCGAAAAGGACGTGCTGCGGCGGGTGGTCGACAAGCTGGACCCGGCGGTCGTTCAGGTGCGTGAGGTGATGACCAAGCCGCTCCAGGCTGTCAAGGAGGAGACCCGGATCGTCGACGCCTTCGGCAGGATGTACAAGGGCAAATACCGCCATCTCCTGGTTCGCGGCCGGCGGGGGAAGATCGTGGGCATCGTGTCGATGCGGCGGATTCTGGGACTCGCGGTCGAGCTGGGGCAGGGCATGAGCGACCCGAAAACCGTAGGCAGCATCATGGCGCCCGGCGCGCCGACCGTCGACGAATCCGTTTCCGTGCACGACGTCATCGAGCGGATGGCGCAGGAGGGCCACGGAGCCGTCGTGGTCACGTCAGCCGGCGAGCCGGCCGGGATTTTCACGGAGCGGGACGTTCTCAAGCGCGTGGCGGCGCCGGGCCTCGATACCGCGAAGACCGCCGTTCGGGCGGTCATGACCGCCCCGTTGATCACCATGGAGAGCTCGGCGCTGGTCCGGGACGTCCTGGCCGAGATGTACCGGCGCGACATCCGCAACATGCCGGTGACCGGACCGGACGGAAAGCTCGCCGGGATCGTCGCGATGCCCGAGGTCCTACAGTACGCGAGCGCGTTCGACATCGACGAGCGCGTGCGTCAGGCCTGGAAGGAGGTCCAGGAATACTTCGATTCCGAGGACCAGTACACCCCGGGCTAGGCTCCCTCGGCGGTTGTGATTTGGTGCTCCTGTGTTAAAATCAAAAAGTTCCCCCATAAGCTGAAGGAGGTTCCGTCTTGGAGACACCGTCAATCAATGACCTGAATATCTGCGTCGCCACCGAGAACGGATCGGGCAGTGCGTCCTCGAACAACATTCTGTTCAAGGCCATCTTCAAGATGGGAATCCCTTGCTCCTCGAAGAACATGTTCCCGTCCAACATCCAGGGGCTTCCCACCTGGTACCAGATTCGCGCCTCCGCCGAAGGCTACCTGAGCCGCAAGGACGTGATCGACGTCATGGTCATGTTCAACGACGCCACCGCGGCGAAGGACATCTACCGCGTGCGCGACGGCGGCCTGATCCTGTTCGACGACTCCGCCCCGCTGCCCGCTCACCTCAAGCGCGAAGGAGTCCAGTACATCGGGGTTCCGGCCAACAAGCTCGTGGCCAAGCTCGTCCCCGCCTCGCCGCTGCGCGCCAAGCAGCGCAACATGATCTATGTCGGCGCCCTGGCCTACCTCTTCGGTATCGACATGGATGTCATCAAGGCGGTGTTGCAGGACACCTTCGGCAACAAGCCCGCGGTCATCGAGTCCAACCTCGCCTGCATCGATGCCGGCTATCAATATCTCAAGGAAAAAGGTGCGACCCAGAACATCGCCCGCCTGCAGGTGATTCCGAACGGGAACAAGGGAAAGATCATCACCGACGGCAACACAGCGTGCGCGCTCGGTGCGATCTTCGGCGGCGCCTCCGTGATCTCCTGGTATCCGATCACGCCTTCCAGCTCGCTCGCCGAGGCGCTCGAGCACTATCTGCCCAGGCTGCGAAAAAAGAGGGACGGCAAACGCGCCTATGCGATCGTCCAGGCGGAAGACGAAATCGCCGCCGCGGGCATGGTGGTGGGGGCCGGCTGGGCCGGCGCCCGGGCGATGACCTCCACGTCGGGTCCGGGGCTCTCGTTGATGAACGAGATGATCGGCCTGGCTTACTACGCCGAGATTCCCGGCGTCTTCTTCATCGTCCAGCGCGGGGGGCCATCGACGGGGCTGCCCACCCGCACGCAGCAGGCGGACATCTCGCTCATGTACGGGGCGTCCCACGGCGACACCAGGCACATCATCCTGCTGCCCCATGACATGAATTCGTGCTTCGATCTGGCGCGGCGCAGCTTCGATTTGGCCGACCGTTTCCAGACGCCGGTGTTCGTGGCGCTCGATCTCGATCTCGGGATGAACCTCTGGTCCTCCGAGCCGCTCAAGCTGCAAAAGGAGCCCTTCGATTGGGGCAAGCGGCTGAACGCGCAGCAGCTCGAGGAGTGGGTAAAGGCGGGCAAGAAGTTCCGGCGCTACTTCGATCAGGACGGCGACGGCATTCCGTACCGGACCGTGCCCGGCAATCCGCATCCGATGGCGCCGTACTTCACGCGCGGCTCCGGCCACGACGCGGACGCCAGGTACTCAGAGGACGAGCACGACTACAAGTATATCCTCGACCGGCTGCGCAGAAAGTTCGAAACCGCCAGGAAGTATGTTCCCAAGCCGATCATCGAGAAGGAAAAAGGAGTCCGGACCGGCGTGATCTGCTACGGCTCGAGCTACGAGCCGGTGCGCGAGGCGCGCGACCGCCTGAAGGCCCGCGGGTTGAAGACCAACCACCTGCTGCTCAGGGCGTTGCCGCTCACCAGCGAAGTGCCGGAATTCCTCGCCGAGCACGACGTCGTGTACCTGGTGGAGCAGAACCGGGACGCGCAAATGGCGGCGATCATCAAGGATGAATACCCGGGGCTCGGCGCAAAGATCATCTCCGTGCTGGTCTACAACGGGCTGCCGGTGACGGCGGGCGAGCTGGTGCGGCAGATTCTCGAGGCCCGGGAATCCGCGGCCGCTTAGGGGCGACAACTCAGAAACAGAGGACGGATCATGACAGACGTCAAACGCAACCGTATCAATCTCACGGAAAAGGACTACGAGGGCGCCCCGTCCACGATGTGCCGCGGCTGCGGCCACGACGCGATCTCGGCCTCGGTGATGCGCGCATTTTTCGAGAGCAGCATCGATCCGCGCAAGGTCATCAAGCTGAGCGGCATCGGCTGCTCGTCGAAGACTCCGGCTTACTTTTTGGGCCAGTCCTTCGGGTTCAACGCGGTGCACGGCCGGATGTCGGCCGTCGCCACCGGCGCCAACCTGGCCAACCACAAGCTTCTGCCGATCGGCATCTCCGGCGACGGCGACACCGCGGCCATCGGCCTGGGCAATTTCTGCCACATGATGCGGCGCAACGTGAACATCACCTATATCGTCGAGAACAACGGCGTCTACGGGCTCACCAAGGGACAGTTCTCGGCCACGGCCGACATCGGCTCGGTGATGAAAGGCGGCAAGGTCAACGACATCCCGGCGATCGATCTGGCCGAGCTGGCGATCACCCTGGGCGCGACCTACGTGGCCCGCAGCTTCTCGGGCGACCGCAAGCAGCTCGCCCCCCTGATCCAGGGAGCGCTGGCGCACAGGGGAAGCGCGATTCTCGACGTCATCAGCCCCTGCGTGACCTTCAACAATCACGAGGGCTCGACCAAGAGCCTGAAATACGTCAAGGGCCATCTCGATCCGATCCACGACGTCGACTTCATCCCGCCGTACGAGAACATCGAAGCGGACTACGAGGAGGGTACCGACCACGAGGTGAGGCTGCACGACGGCTCGCGGATCGTCCTTCACAAGCTGAGCAAGGACTACGACCCGACCGACAAGGGGCAGGCGATCACCGCCGTCCATGCGGCGGTTGCGGAAGGAAAATTCCTGACCGGGCTGATCTACTACAACCCGAATCGAATCGACTTCGCCACCGAGCTCGACCTCTGCGACACGCCGCTGGCGGAGCTCGGCCAGGAGGATCTTCAGCCCACGGCCGAGCAGCTCGACGAGATCAACGCCAGCTTCATGAAATAGCGGCGCAGCGAAAGCTCCGTCGCGTCAAAAGCCCCGCGCCTCCCGCGCCGGCAGCTCCCGCCAGGCCGCGGCGATCTCCTCCGACGAGGCGACCAGCCCGAAGTGGCGCCGGATGTTTTCCAGCGTCGCCAGGTGGAGCTTCGGGTCGTAGGCCGCGGAGCAGTCCTCGATCAGCGTCACGTAATAGTCGTACATGTAGGCGTCGCGGGCAGTCGTCTCAACGCAGACGTTGGTGGCCACCCCGGTCACGAGGACGCTCTCGATGCCACGCGCCCTGAGAACCGTGTTCAGGTCGGTGTTGATGAAGGCGCTGTAACGGTGCTTGATGACCACCCGCTCGCTCGGGCGGGGCGCGATCCCGTCGTAGAACTCTGCCCCCCAGGTGCCCTCGCGGCACGTGTTGAGCCCGCTTCTCTGGGAGCTGCGGTAGACCCACGACGGCGTGTCCGTCCACTCGCTGTGCGTGGTCCGGATGTAGACGACCGTCAATCCCACCCGGCGCGCCTCATCGATCAGGCGGATCAGCCTCGGCACCATGGCGAGTGCGGCCGTGACGTCTTCGCCGCGCTTCGCCGCGCTCCCCTCCGGACTGACGAAATCGTTCTGGACGTCGACCACCAGGAGCGCGGCGAGCCTCGGGTCGCAGCGTTCCTTCAGGGTGCGGAGAATCTCCATGGCTCACCTCGTTTCTAATGATCGTGTTTTTGCTGCAACCCGCCGTGGCCCATCGCCAGGATATCGGCGCGGGTGATCTTCTCTCCCGCCAGCAGGCGCGGCAGGAGGATGTCGAACGCCGTGACCCGGTCGTGAAGCACGCAGCCCGAGAGTCCGAGCACCGGAGTTTCGTCGAGATAGGCCATCAGGAACATCGAGCCGGGAAGCACCGGGAAGCCGTGCACCTCGACCCTGGCCCCGCTCAGGCGGATCCCCTCGGGGGTCCGGTCGTCCGGGTCGACCGACATGCCGCCGCTGACGAGAATCACGTCGGCGCCGGCTGCCTTCGCTTCCTTGATGTGACCGGCGATCACCTCGGGATCGTCGGGAGCAAGCTTTATGGATTCGACGCGCGAGCCCAGCTCGCCGACCTTGTCGGTCACCACGGGCCCGAAACCGTCTTTGATCCGGCCGGAGAAAACCTCGCTGCCGGTAACGATCAAATGGACACGCCGGCGCGGCATGGGCAGGAGCGCCACGATGGGCTTTTCCGCGCACAGCGCCTCGGCCTTGCGAACCAGCTCCTCCTTCACGACGACCGGGATCGTCCGGGTGCCCGCCACCACGGTGCCCTGCTTCACATGACGATCACCGCGGAGCGTCGCCAGGATGAGGTCGCCGAGCGCATTGAATCGAAACAACAGCTCCGCGTCGACCTTGAGCAGGCCGTCGATTGCGGCAACGAGATTGACGCGCCCCTCGCTCGGCTCGGTAAGCTTCAGGTTGGGCCCTGCGGCGGCACTGGCTAACCGGCGGGCGGCGTCCTCTTCGTGAAGCTCGTCCTTCTCGAGCTCCATGACGTAGAGGTGGCGTTTTCCCACGTCGAGGAGCTTGGCGATGTCTTCCTTGCGGACGATGTGGCCGCGGCGAAACACCGGTCCTTTGTGCCCCCCCGGCACGATCTCCGTGATATCGTGTGCCAGCGGCAACCCGACCGCCTCTTCCACAGGTATGACCTTCAGCATTGCCGTATCCCTTGAAATACCGTGTAGCAAAAACGAAGCGGTCGCGCCACCGCAACGAGCCGTCGCCTGCGGCCGTCCGGGCCGCTCGCTCTGCGGCCGCTTGACACGGACGGAGCGAACCCCTTACTAAGGGCTCGGCACGTAGACACCGACCGGTTACGAACTCACGAACAGGAAGCGGCGCAGGACCCCATGACGGACGATGTTGCTGAAGCCATTCCCGCCGGCGAGGTGCCGGCTGCGGGGCGAGGCTCGGTCGTCGAGGTTTTCTGGGTCGCGCTCCGGCTCGGGCTCACTTCGTTCGGCGGACCCGTTGCCCATCTCGGTTACTTCCACGAGGAATACGTGAGGCGGAGACAATGGATCGACGACCGGAGCTATGGGGATCTCGTGGCGCTCTGCCAGTTCCTTCCGGGGCCGGCGAGCAGCCAGGTGGGAATCGCCATCGGAATCGCCCGCGCGCGCCTGCTCGGAGGGATCGCCGCCTGGCTCGGTTTCACGCTGCCGTCGGCGCTCGCGCTCACCGCCTTCGCTTACGGTGTCGCCGCATTGGCTCAGGAGACCGACTCCGGCTGGTTGCATGGCTTGAAGATCGTCGCCGTGGCGGTGGTCGCTCAGGCGGTCTGGGGAATGGCCCGCTCGCTGTGTCCCGACCGGGAGCGCGCAACGATCGCGGTTCTCGCGGCGATCGTTGCGCTCACGTGGCCGGGCGCCGCCGGGCAGGTCCTGTCCATGGCCGTTGCAGGGGTAGCTGGCTCGGCCATGTTTCCTGAAACCGCCGTGGCCCCGCCGTCGCCGATGCGCTTTCCGATCGGTAAAAGGACGGCGCTGGCTGCGTGGGTCGTCTTCTTTGCGCTTCTCCTGGGCTTACCATTCGTCCGGCGAGCCGTTCCCGGCCACGCCCTGGAGGTCTTCGACAGCTTTTTCCGCGCGGGCTCTCTCGTTTTCGGCGGCGGCCATGTCGTTCTGCCTCTCCTGCAGGCAGAGGTCGTCGGTCCGGGGTGGGTGACCGATGAACAATTCGTGGCGGGTTACGGAGCCGCGCAAGCGGTGCCGGGACCGCTTTTCACTTTCTCGGCTTACCTGGGGGCCGTCATGGGCCCTGAGCCAAACGGCTGGGCGGGGGCGGCGCTCGCCCTTCTGGCGATTTTTCTCCCTTCGTTTTTGCTGGTCGCGGGCGCGCTCCCTTTCTGGGACCTGCTTCGTTCGGTACCGCTCTTCCAGTCGGCCTTGAAAGGCATCAACGCCGCCGTGGTCGGACTGCTGCTGGCGGCGCTGTATACCCCGGTATGGACGAGCGCGATCCATACCCCGGCAGACTTCGGGCTCGGTCTGGTGGCCTTCGGCCTGCTCTCGTTATGGAAGGCTCCCCCCTGGCTGGTCGTCGTGTCGGCGGCCGCGGCAGGACGGGCGCTGGCTTTCCGCTGAGTTCATCCCGATCTTACGGTCGAGCCGTCGAAGCCACGGCAACCCGGGAGCAGGAAGACGCGCGAACGGTAAATCTCAAAGTTTTGGTGCTCAAGATGCCCGGCGTCTTGCCAACGCCGGCTCATTCGGAGCTCCGGAACCCGGGATCCGGTGGCACGCGGAGTCAGCCGGGGCTCCCTTTACCGTCCGCCCTCTCTTCCGGCGGCTTGATACCCCTGAAGGCCGCAAGGATCCAGAGATCGTAGACGATCTTCAATCCACCCGCCAGAAGAAAAGGCAACCCCAAGGCGGGATTGGAAAGCATCGCCCCGGTGAACAGCGGCGCCGCCGCCGCGCCGGCGTTGCGGGCGACCGAAAGCACCCCCGCGGACGCCGCGCGCTCGGTTGGATCGACGACGGCCATAGTGTACGACTGGCGCGTCGGCACGTCCATCTGCGAGAGCAGGTGGCGGGCCAAAAGAACGGCCGCCGCGGATTCGAAGGTCGGCATGAACGCCACGGCCGCGAGGAGAACGTTGGACGGCAAATGCGTGAAGACCATCGTGTTGAGCAGGCCGAAGCGGCGCGCGAACGGCGGAGCCGCGAGAAAGGAAAGCGCGGCAAGGAAGTTGGTGCCGAAGAAGATCCCGCCGAGGGCGTTCAGGTCGGCCTGGTAGCGGAGGTGGAACCAGTAGGCGACGATGCTCTGGACGACGAAGCCGCCCGCGAACGCATCGAGCGCAAATAAACCGGCGAGCTTGGCCACGATCCCGCGGGATCGCTTCAGGCCGGCCCCGTGCGCCGCGACACTTCGTCGTTGAGCCTCGGCCTCAGGGGAAAGCAGCGCGAACAAGAAAGCGAGCACGAGCCCCGACGCGGCGTAGCATCGGACGAGAAAGCCGTAGCCCGACGCGGCTTCCGGAGAAAACCACGCTGGCAACCCCACCGCCAGCGCCCCCGCCGCGCCCGCCAGTGAGCCCACGAGATTGTATGCGGCAAAGACGGCGGTGCGGTGCTCGTCGCGGGTCGTTTGCGGGAGAATCGCCTGTTCGATCGAAAGGAACGGCCCGACCTCCTTGCCCGAAGGGCTGACGGTGCCGAAGACCGCGGCGGCGGCCAGCAGCAACGGATCATCGTTGGTCGCGAAAATCCAGCCTGCCAGCGACATCAGGAGAGCTCCCACGACCAGGAACGCCCTTCGCCCCCATCGGTCCGCCACGGCGCTAACCGCAATCGTCATCGCCGCGCCTCCCCCGAGAGCCGCCGCAAAGATCCACCCGATTGCGGTCGCGCTCAAGCCGAGAGCGTCGAGATGAAGACCGAGGACGACGGAGAGAAAGCCGTAGGCGAACGACCGCACCGCGCAGGTCGCCAGCAACAACCAGCCGTCGCGCGAGACCGGAAAGCTCACGAGGAGGGAGCCCCTCAGCGCGAGCTACCGCTGCTCATAGAGTTCAACCGCCCGCCGTCGACCGGCAGGATCGCGTTGGTGATGTAGCTCGCCTTGTCGGAGGCAAGGAAAACCGCCGCCTCGGCCACCTCTTCCGGCCGGCCGATTCTCCGCATCGGGATGATGTCGTATTCCGGCTTGCGGTTGCCCATGTCCTTGCGGCCGATAGGTGTGCCGACGAGCCCGGAAATCAACCCGTTGACCCTGACGTCGGGAGCGAGGTCGGCCGCAGCCTGGCGGGTGAGCGAATTGATCGCCCCCTTGGAAACCGAGTAGGCGGCGCCCCCCGGGCTCGACCGCTCACCCGAGCCCGCGGAGATGTTGATGATCGCGCCGCCGCCCTGCTCCTTCATCATCCGGCCCGCGTGCTGGATGCAGAGGAAATAGCCCGTCAGGTTGACCGCCATGATGCGGTTCCATTCCTCGAGCGAGGTCTCCAGGACACCGCCTTTCGAGGAATGGGCCACGCTGTTGACCAGCACGTCGAGACGCCCGTGCGTCCTGCGGATGTGGGCGAAAAGGGCAGCCACCTGCTCGGGGTCGGCCACGTCGGCGGCGAAGGAATCACCGCCGATCTCGCCGGCGACCTTCCGCGCGTCCTCGAGATGGCGGGAGTGGACCACGACGGTTGCGCCTTCGCGGGCAAAGGCCCGTGCGATCGCCAGCCCGATGTTGTGCGTCGACCCTGTCACAAGCGCAATCTTGTCTTTGAGGAGCATTGTTTCCTCCCTCGACCCCTGGTTGCCATGATAGCTGGGGGCTAGGTGCCGCCCGCCGGACGTTCCGAAGAGCAGAGGCGGGAACCCGAGCGCAAGCGATTTTTGCGTCCCGTTCAGATCGGGCGGCGGCCTCAGCCGCCGAGCGAGATCATCTCGATCTTCTTTCGCCGGCGGGGATCGTAGCTCGCGGACCGGAGCGCTTCCAGTCTTTCCTCCGAGTAGCGGTCCCTGCGCCCCTTCCAGATCGCTTCGAGGAACTCGGCGATCCGATGATCGTCAGCGCCCGAGCGCAGGAGCCCTTTGACGTCGTGTCCAACCTGCGAGAACAGGCAGGTGACCACCTTGCCGTCGGCGGTGAGCCTCACCCGGGTGCAGCTCGTGCAGAACGGCTCGGTGACGGAGGCGATCACGCCGATATCGCCGCGGCCGTCGGCGAACTCGTAGTCGACCGCCGGGGCGCTCCCATCGCCGCGGCCTTTCTCCTTCAAAGGGTAACGCGCCTGGACCCTCTCGATGATCTCCTTTTTGCTCACCAGCTTGTCCGAGGTCCAATTGTTGGCGTTGCCCACATCCATGAACTCGATGAAACGAATGGCGAAGCCGTGGGTCCGCGAAAACTCGACCAGTTCCAGGATGTCGTCGTCGTTGACCCCGCGCTCGATCACGGCGTTGAGCTTGACGGGCTCGAGCCCGCACTGTTTTGCGGCAAAGATCCCCTCGAGCACCTTGTTCAGGTCCCCCCGCTTGGTGATGCGGGCGAATTTTTCCGGATCGAGAGAGTCGAGGCTCACGTTGACCCGGCGGAGCCCTGCCCGCCTCAGAGCGGGAGCCTGCGCCGCCAGGAGCGACCCGTTGGTCGTCAAGGAGATGTCCTTCAGCCCTTCGATTGCCGAGAGCCGCTCGATCAGCCGATCGAGGTTCTGGCGAACCAGCGGCTCGCCTCCGGTGAGCCTGATCTTCTCCACGCCCAATCCCACCAGGATGCGAGCGAGCCGGGTGATCTCTTCGAAGGAGAGAATCTCCTTCTTGTCGATCCACTCGTAGCGGTCGAGCGGCATGCAATACGAGCAGCGATAATTGCAACGATCTGTGACCGATATGCGGAGATCACGGATCGCGCGCCGGTAAGTGTCGGCCAGCATTGGGTTTTACTATGCAACAAAGGACTGCCGGGCGCAAGCGCGACGACTTGGCCCGGCGGGTTTCCGCCTTTGCCGCTCCGGGCCGATCTGCTATCTTATGTGGCGATGAGCCTCCGTCAGCAGCAGGTCGCTGTGTTTCTCGGCACCGTGCTTTTGATCTTCGGCCTGTTCGCCGCCGGTGTATGGCTCATCGCACAGCGGCTCACGCGAGAAGCGACTCTCCAGACCGCGCTGGTCATGGCGCGCCAGGTCGAAATCGCCCTCGCCGACAGCTTGCGGCAGCGTCCGGCTGCGCGGCAGCCCCAGGTCGCGCAATCCCAGGGCTCTTCCTTCTGGAGCTTTCTCGGCAACATCTTCCCCGGCCCCAGACCGGCCCCGAGGGCACAGTCCGGCCGCGCCGCCTCGCGCCAGTCGGAAGTCAAGGGGCTCATGCGCGCCTTCGTCGACCGCAGCGGCAGCATCGAGGCAATGTGGGTGCTCAATGCCGAAGGACGGATCCT
Organism: Candidatus Zixiibacteriota bacterium; assembly: GCA_035574315.1. Classification (NCBI taxonomy): domain Bacteria; kingdom Pseudomonadati; phylum Candidatus Zixiibacteriota; species Candidatus Zixiibacteriota bacterium. Next base: position 9,768 of record DATLYW010000009.1, on the reverse strand, counting down.
CTACAGCTCTCTCGGACAGGAAACGGGGGACAAGCTCACGGATCGTGCGATGTACGAGAACCTGCGACGGGGGATCGCCACGGTCAACGCCAGGCAGCAGGGAGGCACGACGTATTACGACGTGCTCGTGCCGCTCCAGATGCCGGAGGGCGTGCGCGGTCCCGGCGGGTTGCGACTGTGGGTGAATCCCGCCGACTGGACCGAGCTGATTTCCGGAATGTGGCGCCAGCTCACGCTCTTGTTCGCGCTCGGGGGCGGAATTGCCCTGCTCAGCGCTTTTCTGACCACGGCTCTTTACACCAAGCGTTTTCGCTTGATCGCCGACACCCTGCGAAGCGCCGAGGCCGGCACCTACAGCGAACGCCCCGCCTATGCGAGCCGCGACGAGGTGGGGACCACGCTCGACTTGATCGACCGTCTGGTCATGAAACAGCGCCAGACGGGTACGGTCCCCGCGACCGCGCAGCGCCTCGCGATGGCGGCCCGCACGCTCGCGCACGAGGTGCGCACCCCGCTCAACGCCCTGGCCATCCATCTCGAGCTCCTCCGCAACGCGGCCCGCGGCGAAAAGGAGTCGGGGGCGCCGGCCGAGCAGCAGGAGCGCTCGCTTGCCGCGCTTGACGCGGGGATTCGCCAGGTGGAGCGGCTGGTACGCGACTTCACCGACTACTCGGCACCCGTTACCATGGAACGCAAGCCGGTGAACCTCGCCGATGTGCTCGCTGCGAGCCTGGAAGCGATCTCGGGCCAGTGCGCGGCGCAAAAAATCGCCCTGATCAAAGAGTTCCCTGCCGGCCCCTGCATCGTCCAGGGGGACGGCACGCGGCTGCGACAATCGTTCGACAACCTGCTGCGAAACGCGATGGAGGCGCAGCCGAACGGCGGCGAGATCCGCGTCAGCGGGGAAAGAGACGGCGCGCGGTTGACGTTGCGCTTCAGCGACGCCGGCCCGGGGGTGCCGCCCGAGCGGCGGTCGCAACTTTTCGAGTTCGGCAAGACCACGAAAATCGGCGGAAGCGGCATCGGGCTACCCTTGAGCCAGCTGATCGTGGAGGCTCACGGCGGATCGCTCCGCTACGAGGACCGCAACGGTGTCGGTCGCGGCGCAACGTTCGTGGTGACCCTGCCGCTGGAGTTATCCTGACCGTGGCCCGACCCAAGCAGACGGTTCTGGTCGTCGAAGACGACGCCTCCACACGCGACGGTCTCGTCGCGCTGCTCGAGAGCTGGGGCTTCTCCGCCCTGGCGGCCGCCGACGGCGCCACCGCCCTGCGGCTTTGCGAACGCGAGCTGCCGCAGGCGATCGTCACGGACCTGATGATGCCGGGCCTGACGGGAATCGATCTCCTCAAGTCGCTCGGGGATCGTATCAAGCAGACGGCCGTCATCATGCTCACCGGCCAGGCCACGATCGAAACGGCGGTGCAAGCGATCAAGCTGGGCGCGTTCGAATACCTCACCAAGCCGCTCGAGCCGCAAAAGCTGCGCACCGTGCTCGAAAACGGCCTCAAGCAGGTGTCGCTGGTACGCGAGGCCGACGCGCTGCGGCAGAAGCTCGAGTCCCCCCTTGGCTCCTACGGCCCGCTGATCGGCAAATCGCCTCCGATGCGCCGGCTCTATCAGCGCATCGGCCAGATCGCGCCGACCGACGCCGCGGTGCTGATCCACGGAGAAAGCGGCACGGGAAAGGAGCTGGTGGCGCGCACGCTTCACGAGCTCTCGCCCCGCCGCGAAGGAACGTTTCTCGCGTTGAACTGCGCCGCGATCTCGCCGACGCTCATGGAAAGCGAGCTTTTCGGCCACGAAAAGGGAGCGTTCACCAACGCGATCGAGCGCCGGCAGGGATGCTTCGAGCAAGCCGACGGGGGTACGCTTTTCCTCGACGAGATCACCGAGATGGCGGTCGAGGTCCAGGCCAAGTTCCTGCGCGTGCTCGAAGAAGGCCGGGTGCGCCGGATCGGCGGCTCCGCCAGCATCCCGGTATCCGTCCGCGTGATTGCGGCCACCAACCGCCCTCCGGCGGCCGCGGTCAGGGAAGGGAAGCTGCGTCAGGATCTCTTCTATAGGCTGAACGTGTTCAACCTCGAGCTGCCGCCGCTGAGGGAGCGCGCCGACGATATCGAGCTGCTCGCCCGCTACTTCCTGGAGTCGTTCGCGGACAAGTACGGCCGCCCGCTGCTGTCGTGGTCGACCGACTTCGTGCCCGCGCTGCAGGCGCACGGCTGGCCGGGCAACGTGCGCGAGCTGCGCAACGGCATGGAACGACTGGCCGTGCTCGCCCCGGGTCCCCAGCTCACCGCCGAAGATGTCCGGCAGTTCTGCCTGAGCCCGGTCCTCAGCGAGGAACCCGAAAGCGAGCCGTTGTCGCTTGCCGAAGCCGAGCGCCAGGCGATCGAGCGCGCGCTGGCGGCGACCGCGGGCAACAAGACCCAGGCGGCCCGTCTCCTGGGAATTACCCCGAAGACTCTGAACGCCAAGCTCGCTCTCTATCGCGCCGAGTAATTTCTCCCCGCGTCCTTACTTTTTCCCGCTCCTTTTTTTCGCTCCACCGCCGTAACTTCCCGATGTTTCGTGGTTCTCCGGCTGGCACAGCGCTTGCGCTGTTGCCGGCTCGCAAGCCACAGCCGACCGGGAGCAGTAACGATCCGGCGGCCACAACGTCCAAAGGAGTGGAAAAAATGGACAGTCGAAGACGCCTCTCGATCATGGTTCTCTTGAGCGTGCTGGCGCTTTGCGCTTCAGGCAGCCACGCCGCCGCCGAGCCGCGCGGGCAGCTCGCGCAGCGGCATCGCGCGGGCTCAAAGATGAGCGGCAAAGCGCTGGAGAACACCAACAGCCAGTGGTCCGCCGATCCCGAGCGCGGGTGGGTGCGAGCCGACGAGCGCCACGATCTCCACGAGCAGCGGTTTGAAGAGCGGGAACGAGCGAAAGGGCCCAAGACGAAAGCCCTCAAAGAGGGGCGCCCTGGAAAAGGATGGAAAAAATAGCGGAGCGCGAAGCTCAGCGCCGAAGAGGAGGAGACGATGAAAACCTTGATGGCCGTGCTGATGTCAGCGACACTGGGGCTGGCCGGGTGCGAGTTCGTCGCCGGAGCGGCGACCGGGGCCCTGGCGACGGGCGCCGGCTACGAGATCAACGCAAAGCGGCAGATGGATCGGCTCGAGGAGGACTACCGTAACGAGCGCATCGGCCGCAGGGAGTACGAGGCTCGCAGGAACCAGATCGAGCGAGGCTCGATCTTCTACTAAAAAGCGCGAGTGGCCATGGGAGACCCTATACCATGGTGCGGATGCGCATGGCTGCCGCAGCGCTGCTGGCCGCCGCTTCTTTGAGCCTGCCCGTGCGCGGCGCGGCCAGGGAGCCGGCGCCGCGCGCTTTTCGGGAATCGTCCTACCCGTCGAGGCAACGCTACGCTGCGCCGCGCTCGCAAGCCGAAAGGCTCAGGCGCATCATGATCCCGCTCCTCCAGGCTGCGGACCATCCCGTCGCGCTCGACGCCGTCCGGGTACAGATCGTCAACGATCCGTCGATCAACGCCGGAAGCGCCGGAAACGGCCGCTTCGTCGTGACCACCGGCCTTCTCCAGAGGGCTTCCGACGATCACCTGCGCGGCGTGCTCGCGCACGAGATCGCTCATGACGATCTCGGACATGCCGCCAGGACACAGATGATCGGAACGGGCGTGGGGCTCGGCATGCTGCTTCTCGAGCAGCTCTTTCCCGGCAGCGGCGCCGTGGCACCTCTCGCCGGCGCGCTCATCACTCGAAGCTACAGCCGGCCTCAGGAATACGAGGCCGACCGCCATGCGATCGAAATCCTGCGGCGCGCGGGACATCCGAAGGAGGTTATGGTCGATACGCTCGCGTGGCTGATGGAGCTGGACGGCGATACCGGGGGTGGGATCCTCTCCACCCATCCCGCAACCTCCGAGCGCATCCGGGCGCTTCGAAGTGTGCGCTGAGACCTGCGCTCCGGCGCGTATTTTCTTCCCGATCACGTCAATTTCTCCCGGCCCGCGGATCTCAGGATGTGCGCAAGTAGCTGTGTTTGAGCGGGTTTTGCTCATGGCACCGCTGTTGCTCCGTGCCTTGACGGAATCCGACACCGCGAATCACAGAAAGGAAGGAATCGATGAAAACCGCTGAAAAACTGTCGAAAATGGCCTCGGCGGGGCTGCTGGCCGCGGCCCTTCTCGCGGCAGGCTGCGCTGGCGGTCCCCTTACGACCCGAGAAAAAGGAGCCGGAATAGGGGCGTTGGGTGGCGCCTTGGCCGGCGGTCTCGTGGGTGCCGCAGTCGGCCACCCTGGAGCGGGAGCCGCAATCGGCGGCGGCCTTGGTCTCGGGGCAGGCGCCTTGATCGGCGACCAGCTTCAGGGACATGAGATAACCAACTATCAGCAGCAACAGCAGATCCAGCGCAACCAGGCCGAGATCAACCGCAACCGCCAGGAGATCGAGCGGCTGCGAAGACAGCAGGAGTACTGATCTTCCCCGGCCGAGGGCTCCCGGCGAGCCCTCGGCTTTCCCTCCTTCCGCGCTCCATACCCCATCCAGACCGGGAAACCCGCCGAACTCCACGTTCGCCGCTGCCTTGGGCAATGTCCTGTTGCCTGGCGGCGAACTCTTGACTATGTTGATTCTTTCGGGTGCCTCGTCTTGCCGGGACGGCTGTCCGGAAAACCCTATGCCTGGCGAAGCTCAAGAAGCGCGAAGAATCGTTGTCGTTTCCAACCGCCTGCCCTTCACCGTCGTTCAGAACGACGGCGCGATCGAGTTCAAGGACAGCGTCGGAGGGGTCGCCACCGGGCTCAAGTCCTTTCTCCATTCCGTAAAGACTCCGGGCTCCTCGAAGCTCGATTACCTCTGGGTGGGCTGGCCGGGCTGCACCATCGAGGAGCCGTTGCGCCAGCAGGTGAGCGCGCGGGCCCTGGCCGAGTTCCGCGCCTATCCCGTATTTCTCTCCGAACGCGAGATCGAGGATTTCTATCAGGGGTTCTGCAACAAGACCATCTGGCCGCTGTTCCACTACTTCCCGCAGTTTGCCGCCTACGATCCCGGCTACTGGCCGCGCTACCAGGCGGTCAATGAGTCTTTCGCCGAGGTCTTGCTCCAGACGGTCCGCCCGGGGGATATCGTCTGGATCCACGACTACCACCTGATGCTCTTGCCTCACCTCCTGCGGAAAGCCGCCCCTTACGTCCGGCTCGGCTTTTTCCTCCATATCCCTTTTCCCCAGCTGGAGATCTTCCGGCTTTTGCCGGGCAACTGGCGGACGGCGATCCTGCAGGGGCTCCTGGGAGCGGATGTCATCGGCTTTCATACGCACGACTACGTGGAGTACTTTCTCCGCTCGGTCCAGCGCATTCTCGGGTTCGACCATCAGATGGGAAGACTCTCGGTCGGCGGCCGCGTCGTCAAGGTGGGCGCCTTCCCGATGGGAATCGACTTCGCAAAGTTTTACGAAGCGGCAGGGCAGCCCGAGGTCCGCGCGGAGCGGGAAGAGCTACGGCGCACGCTGGGCGGATCGAAAATCATTCTCTCCGTCGATCGCCAGGACTATTCCAAGGGGATCATCCACCGCCTGCAGGCCTTCGAGACGTTGCTCGAGAACAGTCCCGAATGGCACGGCAAGGCGACGCTGATCATGATCGTGGTCCCCTCGCGGATCGGCATCGAAGACTACGAGGGGATGAAGAAGCAGATCGAGGAATACGTCGGGCGAATCAACGGTCGCTTCGGAAGGATCGGCTGGGCGCCGATCATCTACCAGTACCGCGCGCTTTCCTTTCCGTCTCTGGTGGCTTTGTACGCCGCAAGCGACGTCGCCCTGGTAACCCCGCTCCGCGACGGGATGAACCTGGTGGCCAAAGAGTATATCGCGAGCCGCCGCGACCAGACGGGAGTCCTGATCATCAGCGAGATGGCCGGGGCCTCGAAGGAGCTGCTGGAGGCGATCACGATCAACCCCAACGACCGCAACGAAACCGCGAACGCCTTGAAGATCGCGCTCGAGATGGACCCCGCGGAACAGATCCGCCGCAACTCGGTGATGCAGGACCGCCTCCGCCGCTATGACCTCTCGCGGTGGGCGGAGGATTTCCTCGGCGAGCTGGTCTCGTCCGAACCGGCCGGCGGGGCGGCGGGCCGCAAAGTCTTCAACGACTCCGCGCGACGCGCCTTTCTCTCGCACTACCGCCGGAGCAACCGGCGCCTGCTGGCCCTCGACTACGACGGCACGCTGGTGCCGTACGCCTTTCCGCCGGAGCTGGCCCGCCCTTCGGAAAAGGTCATCCGGATCCTCCGCCGGCTCGCCGACGATCCGCGAAACGACCTCGCGCTGGTGACCGGTCGCGACCGGGCGTCGCTCGACCGCTGGCTCGGGAGCCTGCCGCTCGCGTTCGCCGCGGAGCACGGCATCTGGATCCGCGGGTGCGACGAAGACTGGACCATGATCAAGCAGCTCGACGCCGAGTGGAAGGCGAGGATCATCCCGACGCTGCAGATGTACGCCGACCGCGTGCCCGGCGCGATGGTGGAAGAAAAAGAGTACTCGCTGGCGTGGCATTACCGAAACGCCGACCCGGAGCAGGGCACCGCGGTGGCGCGGGAGCTCGCCGATTATCTCCTGGCGTTCACGGCCAACATCGATGTGCAGGTGCTGCGCGGCCGCAAGGTGATCGAGATCCGAAACACCGGCGTCCACAAGGGAACCGCCCTGGCCCACTGGCTGGCGAAAAAAGCTTACGACTTCGTCCTGGCGATCGGCGACGACGTCACCGACGAGGACATGTTCGCGGCCCTGCCCGAGGGAGCCTACACGTTTCGTATCGGCTCCTCGCGCACGCTGGCCCGCTTCACGCTCCCCGGCTGCGCGGAGGCGCTGGAGCTTCTCGCCGAGCTTGCGGAAGGGAGCGAAGGCTGAGCCGCGGGCCGGCCCAACGAAAACTTCCGGAAGGGTGATTTATGCGATTCATCGACGCCGACGGCCATCTCGAGGAAAGCCCGGCGACCTTCAGCGACGACTACCTCGACCCGGCGTTCCGTGACCGGCGCCCCAAGGTGATCAACGTCGACGGAATGATCTACTGGATGCTCGAGGAGCAGCTCTTCCCCAGGCGTCTGGGCCCGGGCTGCCACAACCTCGGCACGCCGGCGAGCTTCGAGGGGAAACCCTCGCCGCACGCGCGCAAGAAAGCCGACACGCTCGCGAGCATGGAGCTCAGCGACGTGGGCGAGCGGCTGCGCGCGATGGACGAGGAGGGGATTTCGGTCCAGGTGATCTACCCGACGCTCTTCCTGGCGTACCCGCTCACCCGGAACGTTGGCCTGATGAACGCGCTCTGCAGCGCCTACAACCGCTTTCTCGGGGACCGCCTCGGCCGCCACGACCGGCTCAAGTGGGCCGCCGTCGTGAACCTCGACGACGCCCACGCCGCCGCGCGCGAAACCGCGCGGGCAAAGGAGCTCGGAGCCGCAGCGGTCATGGTGCTCGGGACCGCGGGAGAGCGGATGCTCGACGATCCCGGATTGCTGCCGTTTTACGAGGCGGTCGCGGCCGCCGACCTCGCGCTCGCCGTGCACGTCGGCTGGGCCTGCCCGCCGCTCAGCAATCTTTTCACCCACATCTATCCTTCTTCGGTCAACGCCTTCCTCTTTCCGGTGCTGATGGGATACTCGGCCCTGATCAGCGGCGGCATCCTCGATCGTTTTCCCTCGCTCCGCGTCGCCTTCCTGGAAGCCGGAAGCCAGTGGATCCATTTCATGACCGAGCGCCTGGAGCACCGCTTCAGGCACTCCGGAGGCTATCTGGCGGCGATTCTGAAGGAGACCGTCCCGAAAGCGAAGCTCTCGCCCACCGAGTATCTGCGGCAGGGCAATCTTTATTTCGCCGCGGAAGCCGAGGACGCGCTGTTGCCGCAGGTGATCGAGCTGGTCGGGGATACGCAGGTGGTCTTCGGCTCCGACATGCCCCACGGGGACCGCGAGCGTTTCGCCGGCAGGCTGCTCGCCGGGCGCCCGGACATTCCGGATTCCGCGAAGAAAAAGATGCTGGAGGAAAACGCGCTCCGGCTCTACGGACTTGGCGCGTCCTGACCGGGCCCCGGAAGCGGATCGGCCCCGCCAGCCTTTCGGGTCCGCAATCGCCGGCGCAGGCTAGCGCGGCGGGCTTTCTCCCGGCGAGCCGATCTCGAAGAGCAGCAGGGTATGGTCGTGAAGGAAGGTCCCGCTGACCGTCTCGACCCTGTCGGCCGCCCAGCCCTGTATCTCGTAGTCGTGCGAGACCACCCGTGCTCCCGGCTTGAGCTGCCGTTCGAGCCGGGGCCGCAGCCTGGCGTTGAACTCGGGGAGCATGTAGAGCGTGACCACCGTCGCGCCCGAGAGATCGGCCTCGAGCGCGTCCCCGACGCGGAATTCCACGAGATCCTCGACCTTTTCGCGCCGGGCGTTGGCGCGCGCTTTTTCCGCCAGCTCGGGATCGATCTCGATCCCCACGGCCCGGACGCCGTATTTTTTCGCCGCCCGGATGACGATGGCGCCGTCGCCGCTGCCGACGTCGTAGACGACGTCGCCGGGCCCGACACGCGCCAGCTCCAGCATGCGGTCGATGACATGGGGCGGAGTCGGAACGAAGGGAACCTCGCCGTCGGTCCACGTCGCGATCGCCGAGCAGCCGGCAAGACCGAGAAGGACGAAAGCGCGGAGCGCAAGCCGAAGCGAGAACCGATGCATGCTCGAATTCTTCCAGGATCGTAAACGAAGCCGGTTTATAGGGGTTTTCGATCCAGCCGTCAATCCCGCTCTTGCCCCGGCCTGCGTGCGCCTTGACAAGGCGGCGGAGATGGTATGTTCTGGCCTCGCAAAACAAAACAGGAGGGATGACGTGGCGATATGGGACGATATTCTGACGCCGCGCGATAAAGAGGTTTTTGCCCTGTCCGGTTACGGGAGGAAAGCCGGCTTCGGCCAGCGGCCCGCGATTCTGGTCATCGACGTGAACTACAATTTCGTCGGCGACAAGCCGGAGCCCATCCTCGACTCGATCCGGCGCTTTCGCAACAGCTGTGGGGCCGAAGGATGGGAAAGCGTTCATCGAATCCGCGAGCTGCTCGCCGAGGCGAGGAAAAAGCGGGTACCGACCTTCTATACCACTGGCCACGACGATCCGCTGAACAGCGTCGCTTTCGGGGGCTGGCAGGCCAAGAGCAGCCGGGCGTCCGAAGACATGAGCGCGACCTGGGAGAAGGGCAACCGCATCGTCGAGGAGATCGCGCCGCAAAAGGGCGACATCGTCGTGCGCAAGCAAAAGCCGAGCGCTTTTTTCGGCACGCCGCTCATGAGCATGCTCACCGCGATCCACGCCGACAGCGTCCTGGTGACCAGCACGACCACCAGCGGCTGCGTGCGCGCGAGCGTAATCGACGCCTTTTCCTACAACCTCAAGGTTTCGGTCGTCGAGGAGTGCGTCTTCGACCGCGGCCAGGCATCGCACAAGATCAACCTGTTCGACATGGCCATGAAGTACGCCGACGTGATCCCGCTCAGCGAGGCGATCGACTACCTCCGCCGCCTCCCCGACAATCTCTATGCGCCGGCGCTGTAGGTCGGTGAGCGATCTAAAACGGGAAGGGGGTCACCCATTAGAAGGCTGGTTGTCAAGAGGCGCACCACTCCTTTTGTTTTTTCTTTTTTACCCGACTGAGTCGTGACAAGCTGATACGCGCCCCTGTTTTCAATCATTCGGTGTCGGCGAGGTCCGCACCAGTCACC
>DATLYW010000008.1 GCA_035574315.1 Candidatus Zixiibacteriota bacterium | reverse complement strand
GCTCGTCCTGATCGCGGCGATCGTGGCGCTCACGCTGGGTCACGTCTGGCTGCGGCTTCAGGTGGTCCACATGGGATACGTGCTGTCCACGACCGCGAAGCTGCAGAGCCAGCTCGAGCGCGAGAATCGCGAGCTCAAGGTCGAACTGGCGACGCTCACGTCGCCGGAGCGGCTGGAAGCGATGGCGCGCCAGCGCCTCGGGCTGGAGCCTCCCGAGAAAGGCCAGGTCATCGTTTTGCCATGAGACGGGTTCCACGCGACAATCGACTGCGCCTCGGGTGCACCAAGCTGCTCTTCGTCGTTTTGTTCGCGACGCTCGCCGCCCGCGCCTTTCAGCTCCAGGTTCTGCAGGGGTCGAAGCTCCGGCGCCTGGGCGAGCGCCAGCACCTCAAGGAATGGATCGTGCTGCCGAAGCGGGGCGCGCTTTTCGACCGCTCGGGCGAAGCGCTGGCGCTCAGCCTGGAGGCGCAAAGCGTCTACGCCCGGCCGCATCGCCTCAAGGACCCCGAGGAGACCGCGCGGCGGCTGGCGCAGATCCTGGGCCTCGGCGTAGCCGAGGTGCGCGCCAAGCTCCACTCGGACAAGCCGTTCGTCTGGGTGAAACGACAGATCGGGCCGCGCGAGGCGGAGCAGGTCCAGGCGCTCAACGCCGAGGGGGTCGGGATGTTCTACGAGCCCCATCGCTACTATCCCCAGGGCCAGCTCGCCGGGCAGGTGATCGGCTTCGTCGGGCGCGATTCCGAAGGGCTCGAAGGGCTGGAGCTGCAATACAACGATTACATCCGCGGGGAGACCGGCTCGTCGGTCGCCGAGCGCGACGCGCTCGGACGGCGCGTGCTCGTCCAGGGGGTCCAGGGGCTGCAGATTCCTCCCGGCGGCGACCTCCAGCTGACGCTCGACAAGTCGATCCAGCACGTCGCCGAGAAGGAGCTTGAGGCCGCGGTGCTGAAGTACCGCGGCAAGGCCGGGGTGGCGATCGTCGTGGACCCGCACACCGGGGAGATCCTGGCGCTCGCCAACTACCCCTCGTTCAATCCCAACCATTACAGCAAGCAGTCGCCCGAGGAGCGGCGGAACCGCGCGGTCACCGACAGCTTCGAGCCGGGATCGACCTTCAAGACGATCCTCGCCGCCGCGGCTCTGGAGGAGGGGGTCGTCGGCAAGGAAGACCTGTTCTACTGCGAGATGGGAAAATACGCGTACGGTGGTAAGATCATACACGATACCCATGCGCACGGCTGGCTGCCGTTCTGGAAGATCCTGCAAGTGTCGAGCAATATCGGATTTACCAAGGTCGCCGAGAAGCTCAAGAAAGAGCGCTTCTTCAAGTACATCGAGAAGTTCGGCTTCGGGCGCGTAACCGGCGTCGACATGCCCGGAGAAGTGGCCGGGCTGGTGCGCCGGCCGGAGTCCTGGTCGGCGGTGGACCTCGCCACGCACGCCTTCGGCCAGGGCATCTCCGCGACCCCGCTGCAGATGGTGATGGCGTACGCCGCGATCGCCAACGGCGGCTTTCTCATGCGCCCCTACGTCGTGCGCCGCGCCGTCGGCCCGCGCGGCGAGGTGCTGCTCGAAAACCAGCCGCACGTGGTGCGCCGGGTGGTCTCGGAAAAGAGCGCGCGCCTGCTCGCCTCGATGCTCACCGAGGTGACGAGCGAAGGCGGCACCGGGTCGATGGCGAAGGTGGAGGGCTTCGAGGTGGCGGGCAAGACCGGCACCGCGCAGAAAGCGGATCTCGCGAACGGGGGCTACGCGTCGCGCAAGCGGGTCGCCTCGTTCATCGGCTTCGTGCCGGCGGAGGCGCCGCGGCTGGTGGCGATGGTCTTGGTGGACGAGCCCGAGGCGAACGTCTACGGCGGCGTGGTGGCCGCGCCGGCGTTCCGCAACATCGCCCGCGGAGCGCTCCAGTACCTCGGCGTCGCGCCGCGCAAGGGGGAGCTGGTGCCGGCCCTGGCGAAGGAAAAGGAAGCGCCGCCGCGGCGCTCGCCGCGACGCGAAAGCGCCACGGCCTCGGCCGAGAACGGCGAAGGCGCGCCCGATTTCGTGGGCTTGAGCCTGCGCGAAGCGGTGGAAAAGGCGCGCGAGCTGAACCTCAAGGTCAAGATGCACGGCAACGGTTTCGTGGTCAGGCAGTCGCCGCTCCCTGGAAGCCGCTGGAACGAAAACGACGTGATGGTGCTGAATCTCCAGGGTTGATCGGATGCGCCTAGAGGAGCTTTTCGAATCGTGGGAAATCATCGAAACCGGCGGAGACCTCGATCGAGAAATCGCCGGACTGGCCTATGACTCGCGCCGCGTCAAGAAGGGCGACCTCTTTTTCGCCGTTCCCGGAGAGAAAGCCGACGGGCACGACTTCATCCCGGAAGCGATAGGGCGCGGCGCGGCGGCCGTGGTGGCGTCGCGCAGGCCGGCGGCGCCCGGGAGCGCCGCCTGGATCCGCGTCGAGGACGTGCGCCGCGCGCTCGGGCTGTGGAGCGCGCGCTACTTCGGGAAGCCGAGCGCGCGCCTGCGGCTGGCCGGAGTGACCGGCACCAACGGGAAGACGACGGTCACGTATCTGCTCGAGGCGATGTTCGCGGCCGCGGGACTCGAGCCGGGAGTGATCGGAACGATCAGCTACCGCTTTCGCGACCGCAGCGTCCCGGCGCCGCAGACCACGCCCGAGTCGCTCGATCTGCAGGCGCTGCTCGCCGAGATGGCGGCCGCGGGCGTCGAGGCGGTGGCGATGGAGGTCTCCTCGCACGCCCTGGTGCAGCAAAGGGTGCGGGGCGTCGAGTTCGATGCGGCGCTGTTCACGAACTTGTCGCGCGACCATCTCGACTATCACGCCGGCATGGACGATTACTTCGAGGCGAAAAGCCGGCTGTTCACCGACTACCTGCCGGCGAGCACCAAGCCGGGCAAGGCGGCGGTGATCCACGGCGGCGATCCCCGCGGGCCAGAGCTGCTCGAGCGCGCGCGGCGCGCGGGAGCTCGCGTGCTCAGCTACGGGCGGGATGAGCGCTGGGACGTCCATCCGGTCGACGTCGTAAGTGACGTGCGCGGGCTTCGGGGAAAGATCCGGATGCCGGGCCGGACGATCGAGTTTTCCTCCGCCCTGATCGGTGCGGCCAATCTCGAAAACCTGCTGGGGGCGGCGGCCGCGGGTGTCGCCCTCGGCCTTTCCACCGAGGCGATCCGGGCGGGGATCGAGCGGCTGCGCACCGTTCCGGGGCGGCTGGAAAAGATCGAGAACCGCCGCGACATCGCGGTGCTGGTGGACTACGCGCACACGCCGGACGCCCTTGAAAAGGTTCTCCGAGCGGTCCGGCCGCTGGCACGCGGCAGGGTGCTCACCGTCTTCGGCTGCGGCGGCGACCGCGATCGCGGCAAGCGCCCGCTCATGGGAGAGATCGCCGCCCGCCTGAGCGACCTCGTCTTCGTCACCTCCGACAACCCTCGCAGCGAAGAGCCGCGGCGGATCGCGAGCGAGGTCGAGTCGGGGGTGCTGAAGACCGGGCTGGAAAGGATCGATGCGCACGTGGAGCCCGGCGCCGGGCGCGGCTATCTGGTCGAGGTCGACCGGCGCGCGGCGATTCGCGCGGCGCTGGAGCGCGCGCGGCCGGGCGACGTCGTTCTGATCGCCGGCAAGGGCCACGAGGACTATCAGATCCTCGGCTCGGAAAAAATCCATTTCGACGATCGGGAGGTCGCTCGCGAGGAGCTCAACCGGCTCGGAGGCGCCTAGCGAAGGGAGCATGGGGTGGAGCAAAGAGGAGATCGTCGCGGCGACCGGAGGAAAGATCCTGCGCGACGGGGCGCGGGATCTCTTCGCCGACGTCGTGACGGACTCGACGCGGGCCGAGAAGGGGTCGGTCTTCGTGGCGCTCAAGGGCGAGCGGCTCGACGGCCATCGCTTCGTCGCCGACGCGGTCCGGCGCGGCGCGACGTGCGTGGTGGTCCACAAGCGCGTGGCGCCGCCGCGGCCCGACGTGACCGTCATCCGGGTGGCGGACACGCTGCGGGCGCTCGGCGATCTGGCGCGCTACCGGCGGCGGCAGTACGGGCCGAAGGTGCTCGCCGTCACCGGATCGAACGGCAAGACGACGACCAAGGAGATGCTGGCCGCGATTCTCGAGCGGGCGCGCTGGAAAGGACGCAGCCTGCGTGGCAGAGTTCTGAAGACCGAAGGGAATCTCAACAACCTGGTGGGGCTGCCGCTCACGCTGCTGCGGCTGCGCCCGCGCGACGCCGTCGCGGTCGTCGAGCTGGGCACCAATCGACCCGGCGAGATCGCGCGGCTCGCGGAGATCGCCGAGCCTGACATGGGGATCATCACCTCGGTGGCGCCCGCCCACCTCGAAGGGCTCGACGGCATGGCCGGCGTGGCGCGGGAAAAGGGGGCGCTGTTTCGCGGCGTGCGCCCGGGAGGCAAGATCGCGGTCAACCTCGACGATCCGTGGGTGCGCAGGTTGAGCCGCGGCTTCGCGGGTGAAAAAATCACCTACGGCAAGCGCGGCCGGGTGAGAGCCGAGCCGGGCGCGGCGGCCGGCCCCGACGGGATGCGCTTTGTCCTGCGGCTGGGCCGAAGCCGCCGGCGGGTGCGGCTCGGCTTCGTCGGCAGGCACAACATCGGCAACGCGCTCGGCGCGGCGGCGATGGCCTACGGCTTCGGTGCCGGGGCGACGGCGATCCGGGAAGGGCTGGAGCGCGCCCGTCCGTTTGCGATGCGCATGGAGCTCAGGCGCTGGCGCGGCGCAGCGATCATCAACGACGCCTACAACGCGAACCCCGCGTCGATGGCGGCGGCGCTCGAGGCGCTCCGCGAGATGCCGTGCCGCGGCGAGCGCAGCGCGGTGCTCGGCGACATGCTGGAGCTCGGCCGGGAGAGCCGCCGCCACCACGTCGAGCTGGGAGGGCTCGTGGCGCGGCTGGGAATCGACCGGCTCTATCTGCTGGGGCGCTACGCGGCGGCGGTCAAGCGCGGAGCGATGGCCGCGGGCATGGCCGAGGAAAGGATCCGCATCGGCAGGAGCCACGACGAGATCGCGGGCTGGCTTCGCGGCCGCGTGAGGCGCGGCGACTGGCTGCTGTTCAAGGGATCGCGGGGAATGAGAATGGAAACGGTGCTGCAGAAACTGACCGGCGGTGAGGCCTAGGAGAGACCGATTTGCTCTATCATCTGCTTTTTCCTCTCCACACCACTTACTCCGGCTTCAACGTCTTTCGCTACATCACGTTCCGGGCGGCGATGGCGGCCCTGACGGCGCTCGTGGTCTCGTTCGTTCTCGGGCCCTGGCTGATCCGCTCGCTCACCGAGAAACAGATCGGCCAGCAGATCCGCGACGACGGCCCGGCATCGCATTCGGTCAAGGCGGGGACGCCGACGATGGGCGGCACGCTGATCATCCTGGCGCTGACGCTCTCCACGTTTCTCCTCGCCGACGTGACCAACCCCTACGTGCTGCTGGCGCTGTTCGCCACGATCGGCTTCGGTGCCGTCGGCTTCGCCGACGACTATCTCAAGCTCACGCGGCGCAACAGCAGGGGACTGCCGCCGCGCGCCAAGCTGGCAGGGCAGTTCGGCGTCGCCTTCGTCGTCGCGGCCGCCCTCTATTTCTTTCATCCCAAGTTCAGCACCGAGATGGCGATCCCGTTCGTCAAGACGTTCCGGCCGGACCTGGGGATCTTCTACATTCCGTTTGCCATGCTGGTGATGGTCGGCGCCTCGAACGCGGTCAACCTGACCGACGGCCTGGACGGCCTGGCGATCGGCCCGGTGATGATCGCGGCGGGCGCGTACGCGGTCATCGCCTATGTCTCCGGCCACCTGAAGCTCGCCGAGTACCTGCAGATCCCGTACGTCGCCGGCGTGGGCGAGCTGGCGGTTTTCTGCGCTGCGGTGGTGGCTGCGGGTCTGGGCTTCCTCTGGTTCAACGCCTATCCGGCGCAGATGTTCATGGGGGACGTGGGCTCGCTCGCGCTCGGGGCGGCGCTCGGAGTGGTCGCGGTGATGACCAAAAACGAGGTGCTGCTGGTGATCATCGGCGGGGTCTTCGTGCTCGAGGCGCTCTCGGTGATCTTTCAGGTGGCGTCGTACAAGATCCGGCGCAAACGGGTGTTCCTGATGGCGCCGATTCACCACCATTACGAGCTCAAGGGCTGGAAGGAGCCGCAGATCATTATCCGGTTCTGGATCATCGCGTTCATCTGCGCGGTGATCGGTTTGAGCACGCTGAAGCTCCGCTGAGCGCGCCGTGGCAATGGAGCTGAAGAACAAGAAAATCATGGTCGTGGGACTGGCGCGCACCGGGCTCG
This sequence comes from Candidatus Zixiibacteriota bacterium, assembly GCA_035574315.1. Classification (NCBI taxonomy): domain Bacteria; kingdom Pseudomonadati; phylum Candidatus Zixiibacteriota; species Candidatus Zixiibacteriota bacterium. The sequence goes on along the minus strand of DATLYW010000008.1, from coordinate 35,013 downwards.
AGACCGCTCGTTTTCTGGCGCGGAAGGGCGCCGACGTCGTTGTCAGCGACCGCCGGGGCGCCGACGAGCTGGCCGAAGGGATCCGGGGGCTCGCCGGGCTGCCGGTGCGCTATCGACTGGGCGGCGAGGATCCCGCGTGGATCAAGGGGCTCGACCTGGTCGTGCCGAGCCCGGGCGTCGCCGCGGATAACCCGCTCCTCGTGGCGGCGGCGCGCCGCGGCGTCGAGGTCCTGAGCGAGATCGAGCTGGCGTCGCGCTTCATCGCGGCGCCGCTGGTGGCCGTGACCGGAACCAACGGCAAGAGCACGACCACCACGTTGATCGGGGAGATGCTCGAGCGCGATGGTCGAAAGGTTTTCGTCGGCGGCAACATCGGCGCGCCGCTTATCGGCTTCGTGGAGGGGGAGTGGGAGGCGGGCGTGGTCGAAGTCAGCAGCTTTCAGCTCGAGTGGGTGCGGGAGTTTCGCCCCAGGGTCGCCGTGCTGCTCAACGTGACCGAAGACCATCTGGACCGCTATCCTGACTTCGACGCCTACCGCCGCGCCAAGGAGAGGATCTTCGCCGCGCAGGGGCCGGGAGACACCGCGGTCCTGAACCGCGACGACCCGCGCGTCTGGGAGATGCGCCGGCGCATCCGCGCGGCCGTCGTCTCGATCGGCTTCGGCGAGGTCGCCGAAGGGCTCTTCCCCGGGCCGTGCGGCATCGTCCGGCGCTCCCCCTGCGGCGAGGAGGCGTACTCTCTGGCCCGGGTCAAGATTCACGGGGTCCACAACGTCGAGAACATGATGGGGGCGGTTGCAGCGGCGCGCGCTCTGGGCGTCGGCCGGGCCGCCGTCCAGCAGACGCTCGAAAGCTTCCCGGGGCTGGAGCACCGGCTCGAGTTCGTCTGCGAGAAGAACGGGGTGCGCTACTACAACGACTCCAAGGGCACCAACGTCGGCGCGGCGGCCAAATCGCTGGCGAGCTTCCGCGGGCCGGTGATCCTGATCGCCGGGGGCGTCGACAAGGGAGGCGATTACGGCGTGCTCGCGGGGGAGATTCGCCAGAAGGTCAAGCGGCTGGTGCTGTTCGGGGCGGCGCGGGAGCTGATCGCGGCGTCGCTCGGCGCGCTCACGGAGACCGTGCTGGTGGACAGCCTCGAGCAGGCCGTGCGCGACGCCGCGGCGCACGCGTGCGCGGGCGACGTGGTGCTGCTCTCGCCGGCGTGCTCGAGCTTCGACATGTTTCGCAACTACGCCGAGCGGGGCAAGGCGTTCAAGGACCTGGTGCACGGGCTATGAGGGACGGGCTCGGGGTCGACAAATGGCTGCTGATCGCGGTCGGGGCGCTGCTGATCATGGGCGTCACCATGGTGCTCAGCACGAGCTATCTCTATTCCCAGGAGCGGTTCGCCGACGGGACCTATTTCTTCCGCAAGCAGCTGATCGCGGCGGGCGCCGGCGTGGCGGCTCTGCTGGCCTGCACGCTGCTGCCCGCGCGCTATTACCCGAAGCTCGCCTACCCGCTGCTCGGCGCGGCCTTCGTGGCGCTGGTGCTGGTGCTGATTCCGGGGATCGGAGTGGCGCGCGGCGGCGCGCGGCGCTGGCTGATGCTGTCGGGCTTCGCTTTCCAGCCGGCGGAGCTGGCCAAGCCGGCGATCGTCTTTTACCTGGCGCACTCGATGGCGCGCAAGGAGGAGCGCATCCAGACCTTCGCGATCGGGGTGCTTCCCCACCTGATCGTCGGCGGCGTCTTTCTCGGCCTGCTCCTGCTCGAGCCCGATTTCGGCACGGCGATGATCCTCGGCGCGCTTCTCTACCTGATGCTTTTCATCGGCGGCGCCCGGGTCTCGCACCTGGCGGCGACCGGGCTGCTCGCCCTCCCGGTCCTCGTCTACTTCATGATGACGGCGGAATACCGGATGCGCCGGCTGCTTACCTTTCTCGATCCGTGGAGCGAGCCCACGAGCAGCGGCTTCCAGGTGGTGCAGTCGCTGATCGCCTTCGGCTCGGGGCAGCTGTGGGGACGCGGGCTCGGCGAGAGCCGTCAAAAGCTCTTCTATCTGCCCGAGGCCCATACCGATTTCGTTTACTCGGTGATCGGCGAGGAGCTGGGGCTGCTCGGCGCGCTGGCGGTGCTGGCGCTGTTCGGCGTGATCGCGGCGCGCGGCCTGCGGCTCACCTCGAGAATCGAGGAGCCTTTCGAGCAGTACCTCGCCTTCGGGATCACGGTCCTGCTCGGGTTGCAGGGATTGATCCACATGGCGGTGGTCATGGGGCTGATGCCGACCAAGGGGCTGGTGCTGCCCTTCATCAGCTACGGCGGCTCGGCGATGCTGGTCAACCTGATGGAGGCGGGAATTCTGCTCGGCCTGTCGCGGCGGAGAGTCTAGCCGTGCGCGTGATCCTGGCCGGGGGCGGCACCGGAGGGCATCTCTTTCCCGGCCTGGCGGTGGCGCGGGAGTTCCGAAAGCGGGACGCGATGACGGAAATCTTGTTCGTCGGAACGGAGCAGGGAATCGAGGCCAGGGTGCTGCCGCGGGAGGGCTTCCGGCTGGAGACGATCCGGGTCAAGGGCATCAAGGGGCGCGGCCTGCGCGGCTGGCTCGACGCGCTCTACGGCGTTCCCGTGAGCGTCGCGCAATCGCTGCGGATCGTCGGCCGCTTCCGCCCCGACTGCATCCTCGGCCTGGGCGGGTACGCGTCGGGACCGGTGCTCCTGGCCGGCGCGGCCCGGCGCGTGCGCTGCGCGATCATGGAGCAGAACCTCCGCCCCGGATTCACGAACAAGCTGCTCGGCCGCGTGGTCGACCGGATCTTCACCTCGTATCCCGAGAGCGCGGCGTTCTTCCCTGCGGGCAAGACGGTGCAGACCGGCAATCCGGTGCGCTGGACGAGCCTGCCGCCGGCGGAGCGGAACGGGAAGTTCACGGTGCTGATCTTCGGCGGAAGCCTTGGCGCCCACCGGCTGAACGTCGCGGCGATCGAAGCCTTTCGGGGCGCGCAGGAGCTCGCGGCGACGGTCAGGGTCATTCACCAGACCGGCCAGGCCGACTTCGCCGAGGTCGAGCGGGCGTACCGCTCGCTGCCCTTCGAGGCCGAGGTCCGGCCGTTCTTCGAGCGGATGGACGAGGTCTACGCCCGGGCCGACCTGGTGGTCTGCCGCGCGGGCGCGACCACGGTCGCGGAGCTGACCGCGCTGGGCAAGGCCGCGGTTCTGGTTCCGTATCCGTACGCGATCTATGACCACCAGCGATGGAACGCCAAGGCGCTGGAAGATGCCGGGGCGGCGGAAATGATCCTGGATCGCGAGCTGACGGGCGAGGCGCTGGCCGCGCGCATCCGCAAGTACCGCGACGATCAAGCCGCGCTGGAGCGGATGGCCGCCGCGGCGCGCGCCCTGGGCCGGCCCGACGCGGCGGCGCGGGTGGTGGCGGAGTGCTACGCGCTGATCGGAGCGTGAGCGGATTTTCGAGCAATGCTGCGCCACACAAAACACCGGATTCACTTCGTCGGCATCGGCGGCATCGGGATGAGCGGCATCGCGCAGATCCTGCTCAACCTGGGCTACCGCGTGAGCGGCTCGGATTTGCGCGAGAGCGAGGCGACGCAGCGGCTGCGCGCCGCGGGAGCGCAGATCTTCATCGGCCACCAGGAGGAGAATCTGGCGGGGGAGCCCACCGTGGTGGTGATCTCGACCGCGGTGAAGTACTCCAATCCGGAGGTGCTCGAAGCGCGCCGCCGCCAGATCCCGGTGATCCCGCGGGCGGAGATGCTGGCGGAGCTGATGCGCATGAAGTACGGCGTCGCCGTCGCCGGCAGCCACGGCAAGACCACCACCACCTCCATGATCTCGGCGGTCCTCAGCGCCGCCGGGCTCGACCCGACGACGGTGGTCGGCGGCCGCGTGCACATGCTCGGGAGCAACGCGCGGATGGGACAGGGCGAGTTCATGGTCGCAGAAGCGGACGAGAGCGACGGCAGCTTTCTCTTTCTCTCGCCGACGATTGCGGTGGTGACCAACATCGATCGCGAGCACCTCGATTACCACCGCTCGATGGAGCGGCTGAACGAAAGCTTTCTGGCGTTCGCCAACAAAGTGCCGTTCTACGGCGTGGCGGTGCTCTGCCTCGACGACCCTCAGGTGCGGGCGCTGCTCCCCAAGGTGCGCAAGCGCGTGGTCACCTACGGCCTCTCGCCCGAGGCGGAATTTTCCGCGACCGACCTCCGGAGCCGCCCCGGCGGCGTGGAGTTCGTGGCGCAGCACCGCGGCCACCGGCTGGGGAGCGTCCGGCTCCAGCTTCCCGGGCGCCACACGGTGAGCAACGCGCTGGCCGCGCTCGCGGTCGGGCGCGAGCTGGAGATCCCGTTCGCGCGGGCCGCCGAGGCGCTGGAATCGTTCAGCGGCATTCACCGCCGCTTCGAGATCAAGGGCGAACCGCAAGGCGTGCTCGTCATCGACGACTACGGGCATCATCCGACCGAGGCGCGCGCCACGATCGACGCCATCCGCGAGAGCTGGAAGCGGCCGCTGACGGTGGTCTTCCAGCCCCACCGCTATACGCGCACGGCGGACCTGTTCGACGAGTTTCTGACCGCCTTCGACGGCGCGGATCGCCTGATCCTGACCGAGATCTATCCGGCGGGCGAGGAGCCGATTCCGGAAATCACCGGCGAAGCGCTGTATCAGGCGATCAGGCGGCGCGGCCACATGGACGTGCAGTTCATCGCTGACAAGGAGGCGATCGTGGAATCGCTGGAGCGAAGCCTGCGGCCCGGCGACGTGGCGCTGACGCTGGGGGCGGGCGACGTCTATCAGGTCGCCGAGGCGCTCGTGGCGCGTCTCCAGCCGCGCGCCGCGGCGGGCGGGCGGAGCGGAGAAAAGTGAAGCCCCACGGAAACACCGCGGAACGGAGGCTATGGCCGGGCAAGGGCTAGCAGGAAGGTTGTTCGTGAGCGAGCTGGTCGAGGAGTTGCGGAAAATCCCCGGGCTGACGATCCGGCTGTGCGAGCCGCTCGCGCCGTTCACCTCCATCAAGATCGGCGGCCCGGCCGATTACCTGATCGAGGCCGGCACCGAGGAGGCGCTGGCGCGGCTGCTGCCGTTGCTCCGCCGTCACGGTACGGCGGTCTGCTTTCTCGGCAACGGGAGCAACGTCCTGGTGAGCGACCTCGGCGTGCGCGGCGCGGTGATCCGCCTGTCGGGCGAATTCAGGCGCGTGCGCTGGGACGAAGAGGGCGAAACCGTACGGGCGCTCGCCGGCGCCGGCTGCGCGGTGACGCAGCTCGTTCGCGAGGCGGCGCGGCGCGGCTACGCCGGCCTGGAGTTCGCCGAAGGCATTCCGGGCAGCGTGGGAGGGGCGCTGGCGATGAACGCCGGCGCGTACGGCTCGGAGTTCGAGCGGCTCGTCGACCGCGTCGAGGGTCTCTCCGCCGCCGGCGAGCGCGTCCGCTTCGAACGCGGCGAGATGCGGTTCGCGTACCGCGAGTCCAACCTTCCGCCCGGGATGATCGTCACGCGCGTGGTCCTGCGCCTGGCCAAAGAGGACCCGGCGCGCGTCAGCTCGCGCGTGCGCGAGCTGGTGCAGCGGCGCCGCAGCAGCCAGCCGGCCGGGCACCCGAACTCGGGATCGATGTTTCGCAATCCCCCCGGAGATTTCGCCGGGCGGCTGGTCGAGGCGGCGGGCCTCAAGGGCAAGCGCATCGGCCAGAGCCAGATTTCGGAGAAGCACGCCAACTTCATCGTGAACCTGGGCGGGGCGAAGGCCGCGGAGGTCCGCCGGCTGATGGAGCTGGCGCAAGCCGAGGTGAAGGCCCGGTTCGGCGTCGAGCTGCAGCCGGAGGTGCGTTTTCTCGGCGAGTGGCCGGAAGGAAAGCCGGAGTCGTGAGCGCAATCGAAACCTCATGGCCCGTCGCGCGAGGGGGAAGATCGTGACGTTGCTCGGGCGTCGCAGGGACAACCGGCGCAAGACGTCGGCGCGCCGGCGCGGGATGATCGTGGTCGCGGTTGCGGCGGCGGCCGCGACCGCGGCCGTGCTCCTGACCTGGGGAAGCCTGCTCCCCGGCATCGCCCGCGCGGCGGCGGGAGCGCTTTTCGAAAGCTCCTATTTTTCCGCGGCCGAGATCCAGGTGCGCGGCAGCGACCGGATCCGGGGAAACGAGATCGTCGCGCTCGCCGGGCTGCAGCCGGGCGTGAACCTCTGGGAGATCGACCTCGAGGCGATCGAACGCAAGGTGGCGAAGCATCCGTGGGTGCGCCGCGTCTCGGTGCGCCGCGAGTTTCCCGGCCGCGTCGTGATCGAGGTCGAGGAGCGGGAGCCTAAGGCGATCGTGGCGATCGGGCGGCTCTACTACGTCGACGCCGACGGCGTGGTCTTCAAGGAGGTCGGCCCCGAAGAGAGCGTGAGCTTCCCGATGCTGACCGGGCTCGCACGCGAGGAGCTGCGCGGCGGGGGCCCCGACGTCCGCCGGCGCATCCGCGACGCGCTGCGGCTGAGCGAGCTCATGACCGAAAGGTCCCGGACGCTCTCCGAGATCCATTTCGACGCGCCCGACCGTCTGGTGGTCTATACCACCGCGCTGCCGCTGGCGCTGCACGTCGGGTCGGGGGACTGGGAGGCAAAGCTCGAGCGCCTGGATCGCGTGCTGTCGCTCTGGAAGGGAAACGAGGAAAAGCTGATCTCGCTCGACGCGAGCTTTCGGGATCAGGTGGTGGCGCGGCTGCGCCGCGCGTCGCGCTAGTCGAAGGAACGGTTGTTTCAAGGCGATTGGGACTATGGCGAAAAAGAACAACATCGTCGTCGGGTTGGATATCGGAACCTCGAAGGTATGCGCCGTCGTGGGCGAGTGGACCGATCAGGGGACGGAGATCATCGGCGTCGGCTCGCACGCGTCGCAGGGCTTGCGCAAGGGAGTGGTGATCAACATCGAGAGCACGACCGCGGCGGTCGCCAAGGCGGTCGAGGAGGCCGAGCTGATGGCCGGCTGCGAGATCCACACGGTCTTCACCGGGATCGCCGGCAGCCATATCAAGAGCTTCAACAGCCACGGAATCGTCGCCCTGAAAAACAGGGAGGTGCGGCCACGGGACCTCGACCGCGTGCTCGACGCCGCGCGCGCGGTGGCGATCCCCATGGACCAGGAGGTGCTCCACATCCTGCCGCAGCACTACATCATCGACGACCAGGACGGCATCAAGGAGCCTCTCGGGATGTCGGGCGTTCGGCTCGAGGCCCGGGTGCACATCGTCACCGGCGCGGCGACGGTCGCGCAGAATATCGTCAAGTGCTGCAACCGCTCGCGCCTCAACGTCGCCGAGATCGTGCTCGCGCCGCTAGCCTCCGCGGACGCGGTGCTGAACGCCGAGGAGCGCGAGCTGGGCGTCGCCGTCGTCGACATGGGAAGCGGGACCACCGACATCGCGGTGTTCCACGACGGCACCGTGAAGCACACCGCCGTGCTGCCGGTCGGCGGCAACCACGTCACCAACGACATCGCCACCGGGCTGCGAACGCCGTTCGCCGACGCCGAGCGCATCAAGCTGCGCCACGGCATGGCCCGGGGCGTGATGGCGCGCCACGAGGAGCGCGTGGAGGTGCCGAGCGCCGCCGGCAAGGCCGCGCGGACGGTGTCGCGGCAGATCCTCTGCGAGATCATCGAGCCGCGCATGGACGAGGTCTTTCAGCTCGTGCGGCGCGAGATCGCGCGCTCGGGCTACGAGGAGTTTCTCTCCGCCGGGGTGGTGCTGACCGGCGGAGCGGCGCTGCTGCCGGGAGCGGTCGAGATGGCCGAACAGGTGATGGGCATGCCGGTGCGGCTGGGGGTGCCGGGCCACGTGAGCGGCCTGGTGGACGTGATCTCGACACCGGCCTACGCGACGGGGGTCGGCCTGGTGCTCTACGGCCTCAGGCGCCACGATCGCGGCGCCAGCGCGGTCCAGGACCACAACCTGCTCGCCAAGGTCAAGCACCGGATGTCGGACTGGCTGAGCGAGTTTTTCTAGACGGGGAGACCAACGTTTCGGATCCAACTTTCAAGGAGGAAAGCTTATGTTCGAGCTCGTAGAGCAGTTCAACCTCAACGCCCGCATCAAGGTGATCGGGGTCGGGGGCGGCGGCGGCAATGCGGTGAACACGATGATCGGGGCGAAGCTCAACGGCGTCGAGTTCCTGGTCGCCAACACCGACGCGCAGTCGCTCGAGGCGAACCGCGCGCCGGTGAAGATCCAGCTCGGCGGCACGGTCACCAAGGGGCTGGGGGCGGGCGCCAATCCGGAGATCGGGCGGCGCGCGGCGCTCGAGGACCAGGAGGTGATCCGGGAGTATCTCTCCGGTTCCGACATGATCTTCATCACCGCGGGCATGGGCGGCGGCACGGGAACCGGCGGCGCGCCGGTGATCGCCCGGGTGGCGCGCGAGGTCGGAGCGCTCACGGTGGGAGTGGTCACCAAGCCGTTCGCGTTCGAGGGGAAGAAGCGGATGCGCCAGGCCGAAGAGGGGATCGAGGAGCTGCAGCGCAGCGTCGACACGTTGATCGTGATTCCCAACCAGCGCTTGCTCAGCATCGCCGCCAAGACCACGACGATGCTGGAGGCCTTCCACAAGGCCGACGACGTGCTGCTCCAGGCGGTGCGCGGCATCTCCGATCTGATCATCACGCCGGGCCTGATCAACCTCGACTTCGCCGACGTGCGCACCGTGATGTCGGAAATGGGCCTCGCCCTGATGGGCGCCGCGTCCGCGACCGGCGAAAACCGCGCGATCGAGGCGGCGCAGAGGGCGATCTCGAGCCCGCTGCTCGAGGACGTGTCGATCCAGGGAGCGCGCGGGGTGCTGATCAACATCACCGGCGGTCCCGACCTCTGCCTGCACGAGGTCAACGAGGCGGCGTCGATGATTCAGGAGGAAGCGCACGAGGACGCCAACATCATCTTCGGCGCGGTGATCGACGAGAGCATGACCGAGGAGATCCGCATCACCGTGATCGCCACCGGCTTCGGCGTCTCCAAGGAGGAGGCGAAGCCCGCAGCGCCCCTGCACCAGGCGAACGGGATTCCGGCCGCCGCCGCGGCGAAGGGCAAGAAGGTCGTCCACCTCGGGACCATCATCGACGACATGGACAGCCCGACGTGGCAGCGCAAGAAGGCCGGAAGCGACGAGGTCGAGCTGGTGACGCTCGGCAAGAACACCCTGCAGCTCGCCACCGGCCAGGAGGAGGACGACAAGTACGACATCCCGACCTTCCTGCGCCGCCAGATGGATTGAGCGCGGGGCGGAAAGCGGAACCGCCGGGCTTCAGCGTGTGGTGCGCAGCGCCTTCAGCCGCCGGTGGCGCTCCAGCGCCAGCTCGATCAGCCGGTCGATCAGCGCCGGATAGGAAACGCCGCTGGCCTCCCAGAGCTTCGGGTACATGCTGATCTGGGTGAAGCCCGGGATCGTGTTGATCTCGTTGACCACGACGCGGCCGCCGCGCTTGACGAAGAAATCGACGCGGGCCATGCCCTCGCAGCCCAGCACCTGAAAGGTCCGCACCGCGGTCCGGCGCACGGCCTCGACGACGCGCTCGGGCAGGCGCGCGGGGATCACCAGCTCGGCACCGTGCGCGTCGACGTACTTCGCGCGGTACGAGTAGAACTCGTGCCGGGTGACGATCTCGCCCGGAAGCGAGGCGACCGGCCGCTCGTTGCCCAGGACCGAGCACTCGATCTCGCGGCCGGCCACGAACTGCTCGACGAGGATCTTGCGGTCGAAGCGGAAGGCTTCCCGCACCGCGCGCTCGAACTCGTCGCGGTCGCCCGCCTTGCTGATCCCCACCGACGAGCCGAGGTTCGCGGGCTTGACGAACAGCGGCAGGCCGAGCAGGCGCCGCACGCTCCCGAAATCGATCGATTCCCGCTCCGCGCTCGTGAACGCGAGAAACCTGGCCACCGGAATGCCGGCGTCGCGGAGCAGCCGCTTCATCACGTCCTTGTCCATGCCGAGCGCCGAGCCGAGCACGCCCGCGCCGACGAACGGAAGATCCATCAGCTCGAGCAGACCCTGCACCGTGCCGTCCTCGCCGAACGGCCCGTGGAGGACCGGGAAGACGACATCGATGGCCTGAAGGGCGCGATGCGCCGAGACCGGAATCAGCGAGCGCCCGCCGCCGCCCGGGAGCACCGCCAGCAGGGTGCCGGCGCGGCGCGCGGGCACGCGCCGGGCGCCGCCGGAGAGAAGCCGCTGGCGCTCGTCGAGATACCAGCGGCCCCGCCCGTCGATGGCGATCGCCTCGACGCGGTACTTGCGCCGGTCCATCGCGGCGACGACGTTGCGCGCCGAGATCAGCGAGATCTCGTGCTCGGCGGACTTGCCGCCGTAGAGGACGGCGACACGCAGCTTCCGTTTCATGACCTTCGACTCGCGAGGCGCGGGCGCCGGCGAGGGGTACGTCGGCGCGGCGGATCGCTTCCTTTCGGTTTTCGGTTTCGCGGGTAGGAACGTTGCGGTTCCGGCCGGCGCTATGATTTCTTGCCGCGGGGAGCCTGCTGCTCGATCACCTTGGCGACTTTCCCTGGATAGCTCCGCTTGACGAACTGCAGCACGAAGTACTTGGCCTTGACGGGATCGCCCTTGTCGTCGAACGCAATCGCTCCGGTCACTCCCTTGAAGTTCTTGATCCTGCGGACCGCCGTCGAAACCTGGGCGCGCGTCGGCTTCCGGCCGCCGCCGGCGCGGATTGCCTGGGCGATCGCTTGCAGGCCGACCGCGGCAGCGTCGTAGCCGTACATGCCGAACGACTCCACGTCCTTGCCGAACCGCCGCTTGAATTTGGCGGCGAAGGCGACCGATTCGGGATAGGCGTCGGGCGGTCCGGCCACCGTCGTGTAGTAGCTGCCGACCACCTGGGAGCCGGCGATCTTGACCATTTCCGAGGAGTCGAGGCCGTCCGGGCCCATAAAGACCGACTTCACGCCCTTCTCGCGCATCTGCTTGAGCAGCAGCCCGCCTTGGTGGTAGATGCCGCCGAAGTAAACGAGGTCCGGGTTCTTGGCCCGCATCGGGATGATCAGCGGCGCGAAGTTGGCGCGCTCCTCGGTTCCTTCGTAGCCGAGGATCTTGAGGCCGAGCCTGGCCGCCTCGTCGCGGAAGGCGTCGGCGACTCCCTGGCCGTAGAGGGTCTTGTCGTGAACGATGTAGACCGACTTGAGCTTGAGGTCCTGGGCGACGAAGCGCGCGCCGACCGGTCCCTGGACGTCGTCGCGGCCGCAGACTCGATTGACGTTCGGGTAGCCGCGGTCGGTGATCTCGGTCGCGGTGTTGGCCGGGGAGATCATCGCCAGCATCGCGTCCTTGTAGACTTCGGATGCCGGCAGCGCCACGCCGGAGTTGAAATGGCCGACGATCAGAAGAACGTCCTGGTCGGCCACCAGGTTGCGGGCGTTGGAGACGCCAACCTCGGGCTTGGCCTGGTCGTCGTAGGGCACCAGAACCAGATCGAAGCCGAGGTCCTTGAAGGTCTTGGCCGCTTCCTCGACGGCGAGCTGGGCGCCGAGCTTGATGTGCTCGCCGATCGCCGCCTGCTCTCCTGAAAGCGGCGCCTGCACGGCGACCTTGATCGTTCCCTTCTGCGCCAGAACCGGCCGCGGAAGGGCGCACAGGAACAGAAGGACGAGAAGGCCGACGGCTGCTCGTAGCACGGTGATTCCTCCCAGAAGTTGGGTTTTACGCCAACGGCGGGGAACAGTCAACGTAAAGGTATCGGGGGGCCGCTTCGCGGCAGACGGTTTGAACGGAGCGCGGCGGCCGAACGGCTTGAACGCTTGAACGGTTGTTTGCGGTTTGACACGTCGCTGCCGCCGCGGCTAGGCTGGCGCATGATCGTGGGGATGGGGATCGACATGGTCGAGGTGGAACGGGTCCGGCGCGCGCTCGAGGACCCACGCACCGGGGAGCGTTTTCGCGCGCGGGTCTACACGGCGGGCGAAGTCGAGTACTGCGAGCGGCGCCGCGCCGGGCGCTTCCGCAGCTACGCGGCGCGGTTCGCAGTCAAGGAAGCGGTGATGAAGGCGCTCGGACGCGGCTGGGGCGCGGAGGCGCGCTGGCTCGATATCGAGGTCGTGCGCGCGGCGGGCGGCCGGCCGGAGATCGCGCTGCACGGCAAGACGGCGCGACTGGCCGAGCGCCTCGGCGTCGTCCGCTGGTCGGTTTCCATCTCGCACACGGATCGTTACGGCCTCGCCTGCGTCGCCGCCGAGGACGCGCGGTAGCGCACTCAAGGGTCCGGCGTCTGACGTCCAGCCCGGTTCCCGGTTTCCGGTCTCTTTCTTCCTTGGACCGTTGAACCTTCGGACCGCCGCGGAGCGGCTGTCCGCTTCGCGGCAGACGGTTTGAGCTGCCTGAACGTTTTGAGCGATCTTTTAGTTGGACTTTCGAACTTTTGAACCGTCACAGTTCTTCGCCGGCAGCAGAAAGGCGGCGCCGAGCGCCCAGATGCCGAAGAGGAGGCCTAGAAGCATCCAGAGATTTGTGCGACGATGGCTGCGAGCGGCGATCACGCGGCAGAGAATTCCGTCGAGGCAATGCACCAACGCCGCCGTGCGGTAGAGCGAAGCCGGTTCCATATCGGGCTTGACGAAAAGCAAACCGGAGAGGTAGCCGAAGAGATGGTAGAAGTCCACCGGCGGGCCTTGACGCTCTGTTCTCGCGCTTAATATACTCGGTCTTCGCGAAAATGGGAACGCGGTCATGGCCGTAAAGACCATTCAGTGGAAAGAGGATCGGGTGATCATGATCGACCAGCGGCTCCTGCCGCACCAGGAGGTCTATCGCGCCTGTCGGACCTATCAGGAAGTCGCCGAAGCGATCCGCTCGATGGTGATTCGCGGCGCGCCCGCGATCGGCGTGGCGGCGGCGATGGGCGTCGCGTTGGGGGCGATGAAGCTCTCGGAAAAAAACTTCGATCGAGAGTTCGAGCGCATCTTTCACGTCCTTTCGAAGACGCGGCCGACGGCGGTGAACCTCTTCTGGGCGCTCGACCGGATGCGCGGGGTCTACACGGAAAACCGCAGCCGCGGCGTGGACCTCGTGAAAAAGCGGCTGCGCGAGGAGGCGCTCAAGATCTATCGCGAGGACGTCGCCGCGAACCGGGAGCTGGGCAGGATCGGCGCACGGCTGCTCGGCAACGCCCGCCGGCTGATGACGCACTGCAACGCGGGCGCGCTGGCGACCGCTGGCTACGGCACCGCGCTCGGCGTGATCCGCGCGCTCAAGGAAGCCGGCAAAGAGGTGGAGGTGTGGGTCAACGAGACGCGTCCTTTCCTGCAGGGGGCGCGGCTCACCGCCTGGGAGCTCAAGAAGGAGAAGATCCCGGCGACGCTGGTCACCGACAGCATGGCCGGATATCTCATGCAAACCGGGCGGGTCGACGCCGTCGTGGTCGGCTGCGACCGGGTGGCGGCGAACGGCGACGTGGCGAACAAGATCGGAACCTACACGGTCGCGGTGCTCGCCCGCCGGCACGGGATTCCCTTTTACGTCGCCGGGCCGACTTCGTCGATCGATCTGGACTGTCCCACGGGCAGGGACATTCCCATCGAGCAGCGCGACCCGAAGGAGGTGTCGCACATCCTCGGCAAGCCCGTCGCGCCGCGGGGCATCAAGGCTTTCAACCCGGCCTTCGACGTTACCTCGCAGGACCTGATCTCGGCGATCATCACCGAGAAGGGCGTGATTCACCCGCCTTACCAGCAGAACATCCGTAACCATGTCGGTCATTGAGCGAAAAGAAGAGCTCGAGGCCTTCTTCCACGAAGGCGGCAAGCCGCGCGACCGCTGGCGCGTGGGCACCGAGTACGAGAAAGTCGGCATCGACCGTCACACCGGCAAGGCGATCCCGTACTTCGGCCGTCGCGGTGTGGAGTTCATCCTGCGCGAGCTGGTGGAGCGCTTCGGCTGGGAGCCCGAGGAGCAGGACGGCCACGTCATCGCGCTCTCCCGCGGCAACGCGCAGATCACGCTCGAGCCAGGCGGCCAGATCGAGCTGAGCGGGGAGCCGTGCGAGAGTATCCACTGCACGCACGCCGAGTTCACCCGCCACATCCGCGAGCTGCTGGAGGTCGCCGAACCGCTCGACATCGTCTTTCTCGGCCTCGGAATGCAGCCGTTCAGCCGCGTCGAGGAGATCGAGTGGGTGCCGAAAAAGCGCTACCGGATCATGCGCCCCTACATGCTCAAGGTCGGCGGCTCAGGGCACCGCATGATGAAGCAGACCGCCACGGTCCAGGCCAACATCGACTACAGCGACGAGCGCGACGCGATGGCGAAGTTCCGCACCGGGATGGGGCTCACGCCCGTGATCGTCGCGATGTTCGCCAACTCGCCCATCTCCGACGGGCAGCTCAACGGCTACCGCAGCTTCCGCGAGCACATCTGGACCGACACGGACAAGAGCCGGACCGGCCTGCTGCGCTTCGCGTTTTCGCCCGACGTCTCGTTCGGACACTACGTCGAGTACGCGCTCGACGTGCCGATGTACTTCATCATCCGCGACCACGACTACATCGACATGACCGGCATCACGTTCCGCCGCTTCCTCGAGCACGGGCGCGACGGCCACCGGGCCACGATCCAGGACTGGGCGGACCACTTGACGACGCTGTTCCCCGAGACGCGCATCAAGCGCTACCTGGAGGTGCGTTGCGCCGACAGCCAGCCGCCGGAACTGATGGTGGCGCTGCCCGCGCTGATCAAGGGAGTGTTCTACGACACCGACTGCCTGCAGGCGGCCTGGGACCTGGTGAAAGGCTGGAGCTGGGACGAGCGAATGGAGATCTACCACGATTCGCACCGTGACGCCCTCGCCGCCCGGGTGCGCCGTTACACGCTCCTCGATCTCGCCAAGGAGCTTCTCGAGATCGCCTGGGAGGGGCTGAGGCGGCAGAACGCCGTCAACGACAACGGCGATAACGAGACGATCTACCTCGCGCCGCTCAAGGGACTGCTCGCCCAGGGGAAGTGCCCGGCCGACCTGGTAATCGAGAAGTGGCAGGGCGAGCTGGAGCAGGATATCCGCAAGCTGATCAGCTACAGCGCCTATCGTCTGCCGTGAGCCTGGCGGCGAGCGCGCGTCCGGGAAGCCCGGCGAGCCGCCGCTCGAAGAAGCGCCCGGGTGGCGGAGAAAGCTTCCGCTTGAGAACGCAAACCCGACGATAGCTCTCCTCCACGCGCGCCCGAAGCGTCCGGTCCGACGCCGCGCGGCGCGCGAGCGCCTCGAAGAGAACCGCCGTTTCCAGAAGGTCGCCGCAGCACAAGAGCACGTCGGCGCCGGCCGAAAGCGCGAGCAGCGCCGCCTCCTCTCGGCTGTAGCGGTCGCTTATGGCGGCCATCTCCAGGTCGTCGGTGAAGACCACTCCCCGGTAGCCCAGTCGGCCGCGCAACAGCCCGCCGAGCACGCGCCGCGAGAGCGTAGCGGGGCGCTTCGGGTCGAGGGCCGGGAAGAGGACGTGGGCGGTCATCAGCGACTCGACTCCTTCCCGGCACGCCTGGATGAACGGCCGGAGGTCCGTGCGGAGCAGCTCGCGCGCCGTTTTCGTGACCGCCGGAAGCTCATGGTGCGAGTCCCCCGCAGCCCCGCCGTGCCCGGGAAAGTGCTTGGCGCAGGGAATCACGCCGCCGTCGCGCAGGCCGCGGGCCCACGGCAGCGCGACGCGGACGACGGTTTCGGCGTCCGCGCCGAAAGCTCGGTCGCCGATCGGATTGGCGGGGTGGGAGGCGACGTCGAGCACCGGAGCGAACACGAGATTGACGCCGACGAGCTTGAGCTCGTCGGCGACGGCGCGGCCGATCCGGTAGGCGAGCGCGGGGTCGCCCGAACGCCCGAGGGCTGCGGCAGGAGGAAAATGCGTAAAGGGCTGCGGCAGCCGGTGGATTCGCCCGCCTTCGGCGTCGACGGCGACCAAGGGCGGCGCCGGGGTGACTTCCCACAGCGAGCGGCAGAGGGCGGCCATCCGGCGCGGCGCGACGCAGTTGCGCGCGAAGAGAATCACTCCGCCGAACCGGCAGTCGCGAAGAAGCGAGCGCTCCTCGGCGGCGAGCTCGGGGCCGGCGAGAGCGATCGTCATCAGCTGGCCGATTTTTCGCTCGAGCGCGGCCACGTCCCGAGCATACCACACGGTGGACAATTTTTCGGCCTTTGTGTACATTCGCCGCAGGAGTCGATGGCAAGGGCCAAGTATATCGTGGTGGAGGGGCCGATCGGGGTCGGCAAGACGAGCCTGGCGAAAATCCTGGCCCAGGAGTTTCAGGCCCGCACGGTATTCGAGAAGGTCGAAGAGAACCCGTTTCTCCCCAAGTTCTACCGCGACCGCGCGACCTACGCCTTTCAAAACCAGCTTTTCTTTCTGCTCAACCGCTACCACCAGCAACAGGAGCTCAGCCAGCAGGATCTGTTCAATCAGAGCACGGTCGCCGACTATCTCTTCGCCAAGGACAAGATCTTCGCGGCCCTGACGCTGAGCGCGGAGGAGCTGAACCTCTACCACCAGGTCTACATGCTGCTCAACGCGCGCGTGCCGAAGCCCGATCTCGTCGTCTATCTCCAGGCTCGCCCGGAGGTCCTTTACAAAAGGGTCAAAAAGAGAGATAAAAAGTACGAACGCGGCGTCACTTTCGAGTACCTGAGCGAGGTGGCACAGGCATACAACCAGTTTTTCTTCCATTACGACGAGACGCCTCTGCTGGTTGTCAACACCTCCGAGATCGATTTCGTGTCAAGCAGCAACGATCTGGCTGACTTGATCAAGGAAATCAACAACATGGGCTCAGGGACGCTGCACTACATACCGCTTGGATCCAGATAGCTTGGACCGAGACGGACGGTGATCGGCGCCGAGTGCGCGGAGCAGGCGGTCTCCGCGCGGCCTCAGCCTTCCGGAATGGTCCGGAGGGCTTTTTATTTTGGGGGTCGCAGCCATGACGGAAAAAATCACCGTACCCAGGATCGTCGAGATGAAACGGCGCGGGGAGAAGATCACCTGCCTGACCGCGTACGATTACTCGATGGCGCGGATTCTCGACGAGGCGGGCATCGATATCATCCTGGTAGGCGATTCGGTCGCCTCGGTGGTTCAGGGGCGGCCGAACACCCTGCCGGTGACGGTGGACGAGATTCTGTACCACACCCAGGCGGTCGTGCGCGGCCGGCGGCGGGCCCTGGTGGTGGCCGACATGCCGTTTCTCTCCTATCAGCTGGGCCCGGAGCAGGCGCTGGCCAACGCCGGGCGCTTTCTCAAGGAAGCCGGCGCCGAGGCGGTGAAGCTCGAAGGAGGGACCGCCGTCGAGGGGACCATCGCGGCGCTCGTGCGCGCCGGGATTCCGGTCATGGGCCACGTCGGCCTCACGCCTCAGTCGATCCACCAGTTCGGCGGATACAAGGTCCAGGGGAAAGACCCGGGCCGGCGCGAGGCGGTCCTGGAGGACGCCCTCGCCGTCGAGCGGGCGGGCGCGTTCGCGATCGTGCTCGAGGGCATGCCGATGGGGCTCGCGCGCGAGGTCACCGGGCGGCTCGCGATCCCCACGATCGGCATCGGTGCCGGCGCCGGCTGCGACGGCCAGGTGCTGGTGGTGCATGACATGCTCGGCCTGTTCGACGACTTCACTCCGAAGTTCGTCAAGCGTTACGCGAACCTGAGGCAGAGCGTGACCGAGGCGGTCAAGAACTTTATCAGCGACGTCCGGGAGTCGAGATTCCCGGGCGAGGAGCACTCGTTTCACTAGAAGGCAGCCGGAGCAGGGACCCCGGACGACGATGCTGCTGCTCGAACGGATCGAGGAGATGCGCGGCTGGAGCGAGGAGGCGCGCCGCGCCGGACGCCGGATCGGCTTCGTGCCGACGATGGGCTTTCTCCACGAGGGCCATCTCGCGCTGGTGCGCGAGGCGCGGCGGCGCGCCGACCGCGTCGTCGTCTCGATCTTCGTCAACCCGACGCAGTTCGGTCCCAATGAGGACTTCGCCTCCTATCCCCGGGACCTCGAGCGCGATCGACGGCTGCTCGAGTGCGAGGCGGTGGATGTTCTGTTCCACCCGAAGGCCGAGGAGATCTATCCGGGCGGCGACCAGACGCGCGTCGAGGTCGAGCTGCTGAGCTCGCCGCTCTGCGGCGCCTTCCGGCCGGGCCATTTCCGCGGCGTCGCCACGGTGCTCGTCAAGCTCTTCAACATCGTGCGCCCCCACATGGCGGTTTTCGGCCGCAAGGACTTCCAGCAGCTCCAGCTCGTGCGGCGTCTGGTGAAGGATCTCGCCTACGACATCGAGATCGTCGGTCACGCGACGGTGCGTGAGCCCGATGGGCTCGCGATGAGCTCGCGGAACGTCTACCTCGCTCCCGAGGAGCGGCGGGCCGCGCTCTCGCTGTCGCGCTCGCTGCTCGCGGCCCGCTGTCTGGCGCGGCAGGGGGAAAGGCGCGGGAGCGCCGTTGTCGCCGCGGTTCGCGACGCGATCGCGAACGAGCCGCTGGCGCAAATCGAGTACGTCAAGCTCTGCGATCCCGAGACCCTGGAGGATATCGAGGAGATCGGCGAGAGCGCGCTTCTGGCGCTCGCGGTGCGCATCGGCAAGACCCGTCTGATCGACAACACGATTCTTCCCTAGAATCGCGGAGGGTTGGAGTGGCTGAACAGGCTCCCGTCAGGGTCAGGACGAAGCTGCGCGAGACGCTGCAGCGGTATTTTCTCGCCGGCCTGCTGGTCTTCCTGCCGGTGGTGATCACGCTGTGGTTTCTCGGCTGGGTGATCGGCCTTCTCGACGGCATGATCGACGTGCTTCCGGCGGGGCTTCACCCGAACACCTATCTCCCGTTCGCGATTCCCGGCCTCGGCGCCATTGTCACGCTGCTCTTGATTCTGTTCCTCGGGGTCCTGACCAGGGGCGTGGCCACCCGCCGCTTCCTCGCCGCGTGGGAGAAGGTCTTCGCGCAGATCCCGATCTTCCGCGGCGTTTACACCGCGGTGCAGAAGCTCGTCCAGGCCTTCCTGGGGCAGTCGCAGGGTAACCGGCAGGTGGTGATGATCGAGTATCCGCGCAAGGGCATCTACACCGTCGGCTTCGCCATGGGACGCGCCTGGCGCGAGCTGGAAAAGGAAAACGAGGCGCCGCTCGTGAACGTTTTCATCCCGACCACTCCCAACCCGACCTCGGGCTTCTATCTGCTGGTGCCGGCGAACGAGGTGTCGCCTCTCAACATGACGATGGAGGAAGCGCTCAAGCTGATCACCTCCGGCGGCCTGATCACCCCCGAGGACAGGAACCGGGGAAATGGCAAATAAGAAATCGCCGGAAGGCGAGGGGGAACAGGTGGTCTGCGTCAACCGCCAGGCCCGCCACAACTATTTCATCGAGGAAACCTACGAGGCGGGGATCGCCCTGCTCGGCAGCGAGGTCAAGTCGCTGCGCGCGGGCAAGGCCCAGCTGAAGGACAGCTACGCGAGGATCCAGAACGGAGAGGCGTTCCTCGTCAACGCGCACGTCAGCCCCTACCCCGGCGCGAGCCGTTTCAACCACGAGCCGAAACGAACGCGCAAGCTGCTGCTGCACCGCCGTGAGATCGAACGCCTCGCCGGCAAGACCCAGGAGCGGGGGCTGACGCTGATCCCGCTCCGGCTCTACTTCAAGAACGGCAAAGCCAAGGTCGAGCTCGGCCTGGCCCGGGGCAAAAAACTCTACGACAAACGGGAAACGCTGCGCCGGAAAGCCGCCCGGCGCGAAGTGGAGCGGGCGCTGAAATCGCGGGGTTAGCCCGGGCGGTGCGGCCGTAACCGAGATTTAACGGTCCGGGAGCAAAAACCGGCCGTCCCCGGCTTGCGCGACGCCGGGCGGACGTATAGGCTTTTTCCGTGAAAGACCTGAGCGTCGAGCAGCAGGCGGCCGACCTCCTGCACGGCCGCTATCGCGTGCTTCTGGAAATCTCCGAAGCTATCGCCTCGCACCGCGACCCGGAGCGGCTGTTGAGCGACCTCGCGCCGCGACTGCACCGGGTCGTGCAGTTCGACTTCGCCAACCTCATTCTCTACGAGCCGGCACGGCGGACGATGAGGTCTCACTTGCTCGAAACGCCCGAGTCGGTCGATCCGTGTCCTTCGGGCGAATGTCCCATGGAAACCGCGGGTGCGTGGGTATGGGAGACGCAAGAGCCGTGGGTCGTCTCCGACATGAGCGCCGAGGAGCGCTTCCCGGAGGTCGCGCGCTGGCTGCACGAGCGGGGCGTCCTGTCGCTTTGCGTGGTGCCGGTCACCACCGCGCTCCGGAAGCTCGGCGCGCTGGCGTTCGGCAGCAGCTCGGGGGGAGCCTATTCGGAGCTCGATGTCGTCTTCCTGCAGCAGGTCGCCCGCCAGGTGGCCGTCGCCGTGGACAACGCGCTCAACTTCGCCGAGGCGCAGTCGGTCCAGGAGCAGCTCAAGAACGAGCGCGACCGGTTGAGCATCCTGCTCGAGGTGAACAACGCGGTTGTCTCGGTGCTCGACCTCCACGAGTTGCTCAGCGCTGTCTCGCGGTCGCTCCGGCGGCTGGTGCCGCACGAGTACGCGAGCCTTTCGCTCTACGATCGCGAGACCGAGCACCTGCTGATCCACGCGCTCGACTTTCCCGTGAGCAAGGGACTGCTTCAGGAGGGGCTCTCGGTCCCGGTCGAAGGCTCACCCACCGGCCGGGCCCTGCGATCCGGGCACCCCGTGTTCATCACGCGGGACGACATCGCGCAATTCGGCTCGGACATCGCGCACCGCATCCTCGCTGAGGGACTGCGCTCGGCGCTGTGCCTGCCGCTGATCGCCCACAACCGGCCGCTGGGGACACTGGTGGTGGCGAGCCTCAAGGAGGACCGTTTCCCGGAGCGGGATGCCGAGCTGCTGCGTCACGTGGCCAATCAGATCGCCATCGCGGTGGAGAACTCCCTCGCGTTTCGCCAAGTCGTCGATCGGGCCCGGCGGCTGAGCGAAGAGATGCTCTACCTTCAGGACGAGATTCGCACCGAGTACCACTTCGAGGAAATCGTGGGCGAGAGCCCCGCGCTGAAGCGGATCCTGCAGTCGATCGCCACCGTGGCGCCTACCGATTCGACGGTGCTGATCCAGGGAGAGACCGGCACCGGGAAAGAGCTGATCGCCCGGGCGATCCACAACCTCAGTGCCCGGCGCGAGCGGACGCTGGTGAAGGTCAACTGCGCGGCGATCCCCACCGGGCTGCTCGAAAGCGAGCTGTTCGGCCATGAGAAGGGGGCGTTCACCGGCGCCATCGCGCAACGGATCGGCCGGTTCGAGCTCGCACACCGCGGCACGCTCTTCCTCGACGAGGTCGGCGACATCCCGCTGGAGCTGCAGCCCAAGCTGCTGCGCGTGCTCCAGGAACAGGAATTCGAGCGGCTGGGCAGCGCACGCACCATCCGGGTCGACGTGCGCGTGGTTGCCGCCACCAACGCCGACCTGACCCAGAAGGTCGCGACCGGCCAGTTCCGCAGCGACCTCTACTACCGGCTGAACGTCTTTCCGCTAATGGTCCCGCCCTTGCGCGAGCGCCGCGAGGACATTCCGTTGCTCGTGCGCTACTTCGCCCAGCAGCACGCGCGCCGGATGAAGAAGGCGATCGAGGCCGTTCCGGCGAAGGCGATGGCCGCCCTCACCGAGTATCACTGGCCCGGCAACGTGCGCGAGCTGGAGAACTTCATCGAGCGCGCGGTGATTCTCTCCCGCGGGCCTGAGCTTGAGGTTCCGCTCGCGGAGCTGCGGCAAAAGAGCCGCGCGGCGTCCCCGCCGGCGCCGCCGACCGTCGCCAACGGAGCGGCCACCCTGGAAGACGCCGAGCGCGCCCACATCCTGCGGGCGCTCCAGGAGACCAACTGGGTGGTCGGCGGCCTGTCGGGGGCTGCTGCGCGGCTTGGCATGAAGCGCACGACGCTCCAGTCGCGCATGCGCAAGCTGGGTATCAGTCGGCAGCCTTGATCGTTCTCGCTCGCCGGTCGGCGCCGGCGCGCCGCCATTTCGGCGCTTTGCCGACAAATCGGCAGGTGCCGCTTCGCCGGCACCCGCGGCCTCGCCAGGCCTGAATCCGCAAGTGCCCGTCGAGCAAGCCTTAATCCGAGCCTGCCGCGCATCGTCGGCCCCTGGCACGATGCTTGTAATCCCCCACCCGCAGTTCCAGGACGGTGTTAAAGGATGGCGAAGATGAAACGACTGTCGTTGGTACCGTTGTTGATCGCGGGGTCGAGCGTTTCACCGGAGATCCGGCGGGCGTTGCGCGAAAACCGACTGCGGGACGCCGCGCGCCTGCTCGTGCGGGAGCACGGCCTTACCTGCGCGGAGGCGGCTGACCTCCTCGCTCTCAGCCGCTGCGATTAGCCCGGCGGCTTCGAGCAAAAGACCGAGAAAGAAGCAGCGTGATGCCGACGCGGAGCGATTACGCCAAGGTAGGAAGCGGGCACCGCGGGCAATGTAGGGCTGGGAAATATCTGTCCGAGAGCAGCATCGAAGCGCCCCTGCGCGAGACGGCTGCGCCAACTGCGTTGACATGCACTGGTAAGGGCGGACGGGTCACCGGCGTATCCGAGGAAGCCTGATTCGTCGGGCAAGGCGGCCGAGCTGCGGACCGCGGCGATCGGCTATCCGCGACAAGGCCTCGAAATCGGTCGAGGGCCGCCGCGTCCAGGTTCGAGCGTCTTTCCGGCCCGAGAGTCAAGCAACGAAGCGAGCGGCGCCGCGTCGGTCTTTTGGCCGGTCCGGCGCGACATTTTATGGGAAGTTCTCTTACGACGGCACACACAAAAACAACCGCCGAGTCCGGCGCCGATTCCCGGTTGCCAGCACCCCTCTTTGCGGCGTTGACCCCGCTTCGCCGCCCGCTGTTTCGGGCGCTCTGGATCGCTTCGCTTGCCTCCAACATCGGCACCTGGATGCACGAGGCGGGAGCCGCATGGCTCATGACCTCACTTACAGAGTCGCCGGTCCTGGTAGCTCTGATGCAGACGGCGACCACGCTCCCGGTCTTCATGCTGGCGCTTCCCGCTGGAGCGCTGGCCGACGGCGCGGATCGCCGCCGCGTGCTGCTTTTCACACAGGGTTGGATGCTCGCCGTTGCCGCGGTCCTGGGCCTGCTCGCTCTCGCCGACGCGCTCACGCCCTGGACGCTTCTGGCGTTCACGTTCGCGCTCGGCGCCGGCGCGGCGGTGAACGCACCCGCGTGGCAGGCGACGATGCCGGTGCTGGTTCCGCGAGAGGACCTCCCATCAGCGGTTGCGCTTACCGGCATGGGCCTGAATCTCGCCCGCGCGCTGGGCCCGGCGCTCGGCGGCGCGGTGGTCGCGGCGCTCGGCCCATGGGCCGTGTTCTTGCTGAACGCGGTCTCGTTTTCGAGCGTGATCGCGGTTCTGTATCGCTGGCGCGGGCCACGCCCGAAATCGAACGCTTCGACAGAGCCGGTGCTGGCGTCGATCGCGGCCGGCGTCCGTTACGTTCCCCGCGTGCCTGCGCTCCGCGCGGTGCTCGTGCGTACCGGCCTCTTCGTCCCGTTCGCCAGCGCACTCTGGGCGCTGCTTCCGGCGGTCGCGCGCCACGAGATGAAGCTGGGCTCGATGGGGTACGGTATCTTGTTCGGTTGCCTCGGGCTCGGGGCCGCGGCGGGCTCTTTCATCCTGCCGCAGCTCCGGCGGACGCTTCCATGGGACAGGCTCACCGCGGGGATGACGGCGGTGTTCGCGGCCGCGCTCGCCGGGCTGGCAGTCGTCCGCCACGCCCCCGGCCTCGCTTTGGTCATGGCGGCCGGGGGAGCAGCATGGATCACGGTGCTGGTTTCGCTCAACGTCGCGACCCAATCGGCTGCCCCGACCCGGGTGAGAGCACGCGCTCTCGCGGTTTATCTCCTCGTCTTTCAAGGCGCGATGGCGGCTGGCGGCGCCTTTTGGGGGGCGGTGGCGGAGCACGCAGGGAGCCGGGCGGCTCTCCTGCTCGCGGCGGGCGGGCTGGTCGCAAGCCTGGCGCTTGCGCGGAGACACCGGCTCGGGAACGCAGAAATCCGGCCCGCACCGACCGTCCCGGCCGCAGTCATGCCAGAGCCTCTCGTCCGGCGCCGAGCCCGGCGGGAAGCCGCGGGAAGGAGCGCCCGCTGCCGCCTCCAAGCACGAGATCTGCGTCGCATGCCGGTGCCTCTTAACGGCAGCGACAACCGCATCACGATCACGATCGACCGGTGAGTCGGCGCCCGCCGAAGCCAACATATCGGCGCGTGCCGACAGTTCGGCACCGGGTGGACTCCTGTAGTCGGCGCCGCCCCGAAAATCTCCGTAGAACCGGCCTTTTCAAAGTTTGCCTGAAAAGAACGCCATGGCACGCGCCTTGCGCAAGCGCCTCGGCGGATGAAGAGCACGACGGGAGACGGTTAGAAGATTGAATTTTCGGTTTTGGCGGCTCTGGTTCTCCTCGCGACCGAATTCATGGCGCGCTCCGCGCTTCAGGGAGTCGAGCAGGCGCTGGTTTCGACGGTCATCGAATGGTCGGCCGCCGAGGCCAGACGGGCGCGAACGGCTCCGAGGAAATACGGTTTCGCCGAAGGGGAAAGCCGGTGATCTACGAAAACCGCACGTGGTTCTACCCAATGGCTCCGCCGGTCCGTCTGCCGGTGGGCATGGTGCATCTCGATTCCGCTTTTTGCTGGTGCGATCCGCTGGTCGAAGTGGACGACGAGGGAAACGAGGTCGTCCTGCACCGGCAGGTAGTGTGGCACTGACGCTTCATCAGGTGCCGGAAGGGCGAGATCCGATGACGCGTTGCAAGAAGGCAGGACTGAGAATCGCGATGCTGGCGGCGGTGCTGCTGGGCTTGCTCGGGGCCGGCGTTCCCGAAGGGCGGACGGCGCGCATCTTTGCGGACGCCAGCGCGGCCTTTCCGGACCTCGAGGCGGTACAGCGGTCGGTCGACTTGGTGCAGGTCTCGACGATCGCCGGCGACGGGTTGTCCGAGGCCGTGGTCGCCTTTTACGACGATCCGCACACGCCGCGGGCGAACGATTACGTAGAGGTCTACGACGCGGTGGGCAACCTCCTCGCGGTTGCCTGGTTCGATCGCTACGGCATCCGGCGGGTGGCGGTGGAGCGCGCGCTGCTCGAAGGCGAAAGCCGGCGTCGCGGCGATTTCGTGCTCCTGCTCCACGGCGACTCGTTATGAACCGACGCGGTGGCTCATGTTGAGGATCACGATTCGCGTCGATGAGCACGGCACGGCCATGGAGCTGGCGGGGCGGCTCGCCGGCCCTTGGGTCCAGGAGCTGGCGCGTTGCTGGGAGGAGGCCGCTGCGGTCGAGCGGAAACTGAGCGTGATGCTGCTGGAGGTGACCTACATCGATGCGGCGGGGAGAGGGCTGCTGGCGGAGATGCACCGGAGAGGAACGGAAATCGAAGCGTCAGGTTGCCTCAACAAGGCGATCGTCGAGCAGATCAAGAAGAGAAAAGCTCGGTGAGTTCGGCTTGCCCCGAGACCGGATGTTCGGGCGAGCTCGAGCGACGGGGAGATCGGTCCGCAGGAGGTCGGAGCATGGCCTGGGAATTCGCGGATGAAAACATGGCGTCGGGCTTTCAGCCGGACACCGTGCCGGAGGTGCAATACTTCAGTCATCTCCGGAGAAAAACGGTTCTCGAGGGCGAGAAGAAGCTCATGTTCGCGATCCTGAAGGACGCCATCGACTGTTACCGGAACAACGTATCGGCGCGGCATGGGAAGAGGAAAAGGCTGTTCGACGAGACCGAAAACTGGATCGTCCAGTCGGACAGCAACTGGATTTTTTCCTTCGAAACCATCTGCGACGCGCTCGGCCTCAATCCCGAATACGTCCGACAAGGGCTGTTTCGCTGGAAGTGCAAGGTCGCCCGGACCGACGCCGTCGAGAAAAGAACCACCGCCGAAGGCGGCAGGATTGCGAATTTCGGTTCCCAAGCCAAGAATTTATCGCGCCGGCCCCCCCGCGAACGCTAAAGCAAGCTTCGAAGGTCGACGAACGACCGGAGACCGAAGACCGGCGACCCACGAACCTTTGAACGCTTAGAACGGCTTGAACGATCTTCCAAGGACGCGGTTGCGAGTCGCGCGGGCTCGTTCTATGTTGCGGGCAGACCGGAGGGGTATTTATGGCGGAGGAGATACTTCGGGGAAGCTGTCTGTGCGGGTCGGTGCGCTACGAGGTCAGCCCGCCCTTTCTCAGGTTCGGGCACTGCTACTGCTCGCGCTGTCGCAAGGCGACCGGGGGTGTGCGATCGACCAACATCGCCGTGGCTCCCGCGCAGTTTCGCTGGACGCAGGGGCCGGAGCTCGTCCGGCGCTTCGATCTGCCGCAGGCCAGGAGCTTCGCGCGCCAGGTATGCGGGAGCTGCTATTGCCCTGTGCCCCACGTTTCCCGCGATGGCCAGCGGGTAATCGTCCCGTCGGGCACGCTCGACGACGTGCCCCCGGGAAAGCCCTCGGTGCACGGGCACTGGAGCAGCCGGGTAAGCTGGGTGGAAATCGACGAGTCGAACCTGCCGCGCACGGATTGAGCTTCCCGCCCGCGGAAGGCCGCCGGTGAAACTGCCGCGGCTTAATCCGCAGCCGGCAGGGGCCTGCACAGGCGGGAAAGCCGCGCAGGTCTCGGCGCCCGGGTAGGCGAGGTTGGTGCGCTCGAACGCGGGCACGTGACACCCGCGAAATGACCCGCCGTCTCGGCAAGGGGGCGAGTTCTTTGGAAGAGGCGAGGACCAGGATTTCCCGCGAAATCGCCGCCGCTTACGGCCGGGAAGCGGTCGAGATCATCGACCGGGGAAGCTACCGCACGCCTTCAGGCCGCGTGGTCAGCATCGCCGCGGAGATTGCCTTTGCGGTCGAGGGCACCAAGCCCTATCCCCCCGACGCGCTCGTCCCGGACAGTCGCAGAGGCACGTACTCCACGACCATCGCCGTGGAAAACGAGACCACGCTGTGCTCGGCAAAGCGACTGCGCGACGCGGGGGCCAATCCGGTCGCTCTCAACTTCGCCTCGGCCACGCATCCGGGAGGCGGTTTTCTCTCCGGGGCTCGGGCTCAAGAAGAATACCTTGCCCGCTCCTCGGCCCTCTACGCCTGCTTGCGCGGCAACGCCATGTACGCCTACCACGCCGCGCGTCGCGACGCGCTCTACAGCAATTACGCGATCTATTCTCCGGCGGTCCCCGTCTTCAGGTCGGACGAGGGGACCCTGCTCGACGAGCCGTACTGCGTGGGAATCATCACTTCGCCTGCGGTCAACGCCAACGCGCTGGAGCCGTCGCGCTCGCAGGAGATCCTGCCGGCGATGTGGTCTCGGATCCTGAAGGTCCTGTCGATCGGGCTGCTGCACGGGCACGACAGCATCGTTCTCGGAGCCTGGGGATGCGGCGCGTTCGGAAACGACCCTCTGCAGATCGCCCTGCTGTTTCAGCGGGCGCTGCAGCACAATTTCACGGGGGCCTACAGGCACGTCGCGTTCGCGATCGTGGACGGGACCAGGGAACGAAAGTTTATCGGGCCGTTCGAGAGAGTGTTTCGCCGGGCCTAGCATTGCCGACGGTCTCGGTTGGAACGCGAGGCCTTCGTCGGGCTCAGCTCATCTCTCGCGCTCGGGTCGAGTCGACCCGGTAACGGCTCATGCACTCCTGGCAGATGCTTTCCAGGAGGTCGAGCGGTATCGACGACTCGATGAAGTCCACCGTGGGCCAGCTGGAGCAGTCCTCAGAAAAGTGCCAGACGCTGCCATCCCGGCGCTTGCGATAGACTATGTCTCGTCCCGGCGGAATGAAGCTTCGATCTTCCACACCAGAAGGGAGATGCAACTCACATGCCCGACTACAAGCCACGGAAACACCAGCTTGACTTCGCGAAACTGCGAAACAGCCCGGTCATAAACGCAGAAACAGTCCCTAAAAACAAGAACGAACGGCATGAAACCCGGGGGAAATATGACGTCTCGGAGGACGGCCGTAGGGAATTTTCTTCTAGCAAGGTTTTGTGGCCGGCACGCTAAAGCAGAATGGCCAAAGGCGGAGGTCTCGCACGCCAGCCGAGAGGCCGGGCGTAACCACGCGCTTCGCGCCTGGGCGCGGCAGATGTCGTTGTGGATAGTTGGTGGATAAGCCCGGCTTTCCGGACGCTGCTACCAGGGATAGGCGATAGAGCGGCCTGTTTTTCCAGACAGGCGATTTTTATGTAAGTCATTGAAAGATCAAAGATTTATCGGTTTATTTTCTGGGCAGATCGGTGACTGCCAAGGGCATTGTACTTATCCACAAGCTTATCCACAGTTTTTGCTTTGAAGCAGCTGGAAGCCCGTAACCGGAAACCAGGAACTAGAAACAACCATCAACGGAACATCCAGCCATCATCCGGCGGCCGCGTATGATCGAGCAGTCCGACGCGGTGTTGCAAGGCGCCGGTGCGCACCACGCACGTGACCGAGAAGCTCGCCCTCGAGCAGGTTCTCGGGAACCGGAGCACAGCTGACCGCCACGAAAGGCCCGGCGCCGGCGAGGACTTGCCGTGGACGAGCCACGCCACCACTTCCTTGCCGGTTCCCGTTTCGCCGGTCACGACTCCACCTTCCCAGCCCGGCGGGCGAGATCGACGGACCGTTGCATCTCTTCACTGTGTGCTGCGACTCCCGGCAGCTCCTCCCTCACCAAGGCGCGGGCGAGCTCTTGTCGGCGTGCCTGCAGGCGGCGCTCGGTTCGCTTCAGAGTGTCGGTTATTTGCCTGAGGGCGTCTTCGGGACCTTGTGCGCAAGACGGTCGTGATGCTCGTCGCGATCGCCACCGTGCACCGGCGGCACGGTTTCTTCATGAACTGGCTCGGCAACCGAGAAGGCGAGGGCTTCGGGTATCACCTGCTCGTGCTGGGGATCGCGATCGCCTTGATCATCGTGGGCGGCCGGGCGTGGTCCCTGGACGCCGCCGTGACCCTATAGATGAGCAGGGTTTGAAATAAGCAGCCCGTCGCGCGTGGCGGTTGGAAAAGGTTTGGTGGAGGCGGGGGGAATCGAACCCCCGTCCGAGAGTCTTCCGCCAAATATGACTACATGCTTAGCCGGTGTTTTGATCTCGCTCCTCGAGCCCCCAACGGCAGGGTCTCTCGGAGCCAGCCGGTTTGGATCTCGGCCTCATCTCCTCCGGCAGGAGAATCGGCCCATCCCACTGAGCGACGCCTTATCCAGCTTCGTGGGAGAAAGCCGGTAAGACGCTGGCCGCGGTTAGGCAGCCAGTTTGTACTCGAAATTGTCTGCGTTTAATTTTGCAGATCTGCTTGTTTAACGGGATAGCAGAACCCCGGCATGCCACTTTGGCTTCCCACCCCCGTCGAACCCACATCGCCCCCATAAACATTACTTTAGCGCTTTGGGCGGCGAGCTTCCAGAGGCTGGGGACAGGGAACAGGGGCGGCGGTCCGATCGATCCGGCTGAGCCGGGAGCCGTCATCGTGCGCGCGCTCTGCCGGACCTCGGACTCTCCTTCGACCGTTGTCTCGACAGCCCTTGACCTCACCCCGTGACAGGCCAGCTTTTTCTCTGTCGAAAAGCGCACGGTTTGGTCAATTTTGTCCAGAGCAAGTGCTTTGCCGATCTTCCCTAGAGTTCTCCGGCAAGCGGGGAAATTCTTTGGAGTTATGGCGTCTTAGGGGTCAAGGGCACCTCCTCGGTAGCCATTGGCACAGCTTGTGCTCCCTCGCTCTACGGACTGGACACTACAGGAAGGAGAAAACCACGGTGGAAGAGATCATGACCCCGTCCGAGGTGGCAGCATTGCTCAAGATCCATCTCAAGACGGTGTACAAGCTCGCTGAGAAGGGCGTGATTCCGGGAAACCGCATCGGCCGGAGCTGGCGTTTCAGCCGAAGCGACGTCCTGGAGCTGGTCACCAGCAAGCCCGCGAACCTTTCGGACAGCGCCGAAGCCGCTTCGAAGGATCGGCTGACCGCAGTCAAGTAACTCCCCGTTGCGCCATGGGGACGGCGTCGCAGTCCGGCCGGCAGTCTATACGAAACGAAGAGAACCCGGCCGTCGAGTTGTAGGGGGGCGAATCGGTGATGCTTGCGCGCCTTTGCGCGCGCGGGTAAAATCCCGCTTTCGTCCGGCCTCAACACGAAATGGAACTCCTCATATTCGTCTCGATGGGCATCGCGTTCGGCGCGTTGCTCGTCGTTATCTGGAAAAACGCCGTCGAGCTCAAGGAGAAGACTGACCGCCTCGCCCTCGCCGAGGCCCGCCTGAACGAGCTCACCGGTGAACGGCCGGCGCAGGCCGAGGCCCCGGCCCCGGCGGCCGGCGGCGACGCGCACAAGATCGCTCTGCTCGAGAAAAACGTCGCCGACCTGGAAGCGGAGCGCCGGCAACTCCTCACGGAGCTCGCGGAGGCGCGAGAGAGCCTCACCCGGAAGGAGAGAACCGCGGGCGAGGGCGCGCAGCTTGCCGGAAAGCTGGCGCAGGCTGAAGCAGAAAATGCCCGCTTGAGGGACCGGGTCGCTCGGCTCGAAGAGCAGGCCAACGGGCAACGGGACACGCTCGCACGGCTGCAAGCGACCGAAGCCCGCGTCGTGGAGCTGGAGCGCGGCATCGACAGGCTCGAGCGGGAAAAAAGCGAAGCTCTCGATCGGCTGAAGGACCTCGAAGCGCTCGGCGCGCGCGTGCCGGAGCTCGAGAACGCGGTCGCCGGTCTCAGCCGCGAGAACGAAAGGCTGGTGCGCGAAGCGGCCGATTTTCACGCCTCGCTGCGCGATCGGATCCAGAGCCAGCTCGACCACCTCCGAGAGATCCACCAGGACCTCACCACACGCGCGCGCTGAGACGCGCCGTCACGGACACCTTTACAAGCTCCGTCGATTCGATAGGGTTTGGATGAGCGGGCAGGATTGAGCCCGGGGAAAGGATTCCTTTCGTGGCAGGCACGATTTCCAGCTTCTTGTCCGACGATCACAAGCGGCTCGATGCGCTTCTTCGGAAAGCCGTCTCGCAACCTGGCCGGCTCGACGCCGGAGCTTACGCGGCGTTTCGCGCCGGGCTGCTCAAGCACATCGGGATGGAAGAGAAAATCCTGCTCCCGGCCGTGCAGCAGCTTCGCGGCGGGGAGCCGCCGCCGATGGCGGCGAAGCTCCGCCTCGACCACGGCGCCCTGGCCGCCCTGCTCGTGCCCAGCCCCACTCCCGGGATTGTCGCGGCGCTCCGCGCCATCCTCGATCTTCACAACGCGCTCGAGGAAGGGCCGGGTGGCCTCTACGAGCTTTGCGACAGTCTGGCCGGGGGCGAAGCGGGAGAGCTTCTCGACCGGCTCAGAGCCGCGCCCGAGGTTTCGGTCGCGCCGCACAACGACGGCCCCGGCGTTCTGGAAGCCACCCGCCGCGCGCTCCAGAGAGCGGGTTACGATCTCGATGAGCTCGCTTCGCGCGCCGCACCATGAGACCCGTAGCGCGCGCTGAGGAAAAAATCTTGACAGTGTTTTTTCCGGGCGGTCTCCGGCAAGTGAGGGGCCGGTAGATGGCCGAGGCGCCCGCGGCAGGGCCGCGGGTCGGGTCGCCGAGCGGGCGGTGTGCGTGACGACGCCAGCGAGACCGAGAAAATCCCGCCGATGCTCGGGGCGGGTCTCCCGGGCGGCAGGCGCCCGCGGCCAGTCAGCGTTCAATCTTGTAGCGGCCGGGAGCTCGACGGCTCCATTTCGCGCGGCCGGGCTGCTAGGATTTGCTTCGCGAAAAAAGCGTGTCGAAGGCGCTTCCACGACAGCACAAGCGAATCCCGCATCGATTCGGAGGGATCATGGCGGTGATCAGGACTCAGAGGGTTTACGATGCCGCGGGCCGCGAGGGCGCCACGCGGTATCTCGTGGACCGGCTCTGGCCCCGCGGGGTCAAGAAGGAGGCGCTGGAGGGGGTCGTTTGGGCGAGGGAGGCGGCACCGAGCGACGGCTTGCGTCGGTGGTTCGGGCACTCCCCGGAGAAGTGGGAGGATTTTCGCCGCCGCTATTTCGCCGAGCTCGACAGTAAGCCGGCGGCGTGGCGGCCGATCCTCGAAAGCCTTCGCCGCGGCGACGTGGTCCTGCTCTACGGCGCGCGCGATACGGAGCGCAACAACGCGGTGGCGCTGCGAGAGTATCTGATGTCGAAGCGGGGGAGGAAACGCTAAGCGGTGCGCGGTCTCTACCTGCTTTCGGTCTGGCTCCACGTCCTGGCGGCCGCGGTCTGGATCGGCGGAATGACGTTCCTGGCGCTGGCGCTGGTACCCGAGGTGAAGCGGCTCGAGTCCCGGACCCTCGCCGCATCGCTCATCCACCGCACCGCGAGCCGCTTCCGGGTCGTCGGCTGGGTTTCCCTCATCACGCTGATCGCGACGGGAACGTTCAACGTGCTTCACCGGGGCTTCGGCTGGGCGGAACTGGGCGATCCGGTCTTCTGGCAAAGCGCCTTCGGAAAAACCCTCGGGGCAAAGCTCCTCCTGGTCGCCGCGATTCTGGCGCTGAGTTTGCTCCACGACTTTCTGATCGGTCCGCGCGCCGTCGAGCTGCTCAGGGATCGTCCGGATTCGCCCGAGGCGCTGGCGTTGAGACGCCGGGCGAGCTGGCTCGGGCGGATCGTGCTGCTTCTCGCTCTGGGCGCCGTCGCGCTCGGCGTTCTCCTCGTCCGCGGCCCTTATTAGTGAGCTGCCGATCCTGCAGACATCGCGGCGACTCGTGGCCGAAACCTTCCGATCGCGGCCAGCGGTCGGTGCCTCGCAGGCCGCCCTCGCCGGACGGGTTCCCTCCACCCTTCGGGGCGAGGTTGCCGAACTAGTACTCGTGCAGCGCCATTCCATCGTATTCGAAGCCGAGGTGGCGCTTTACCTCGGAAAAGGCGGATTGGTCGACGCGGTTTTCTTGCGGGCCATCTCCGCGAGCCGCTCGGTGAGAAGGCTCCCTCTGACTCGCGCGACCGCTGGCGCTGAAGGAACGATCTGCCGCGGCGGTTCGGCGCGGCTTTTTAGCCGAGAGACGGCAAATCGCATGCCCGCACATGCGCGAGCCGGCGATTGCTGCGGTGCGGCGGCAACAAGCGGGCTATAGCCCGGCTTTCATCACGACGCCGCACGCGACCCGGTCGCCGGATTCGCCCGCCGGGTCGCTCCGATAGTCGTCTCCGCGAGCATGAATGACGAGCGCCGAGCCGTCGGCGTCCAGAAGAGCGTTCTTGCCCCGGGTGAGCGCGAGACCCGGAACCAGGAACTCGACGGTGAGCCCGCCCGAGCTGGGAATGTGGATATTAGGCAGATCGCCGGCATGAGCCCCGTCTTTGGCATGATAGCCGTGCTTTTTCTTGCCGGGGTTGAAATGTCCGCCCGCCGACTTGAACGGCGGCTCGCATTTCCCGACTTCGTGAACGTGAAAGCCGTGCTCGCCCGGGGCCAGGCCGGGCGGGTTGGCCTGCAAGGCCAGGCGGATCAGCAGGCCGCTCGGGGTCTCCGTCAGGGTCGCTTCCCCGACCTGTTCGCCTTTTGCGTTGGCGAGCTTGGCGCTCGCCGTGGCTGCGGATGATTCCGCGGCGGAGGCAATTCCCCATCCACCCGCCGCGACGATCCAAAAAATGGAAGCGGTCGTAAAAAGCTTCATAGATCCTCCCGTAGAGTTTGGACACGATCCAGAGCTTCGCAGGGCAAACGCCTTCTGTCAGCGAGTTCGGAGCAACTATCCAGACATCGTGCCGGACATCGTATCATAACGGCCCGTGGCCGAGTTTTTCCGGGCGGGTCGATTGGCCGCTCCTCGCACGCCGCGCCCATCCTCCCGCAGAACGGGAGCTTCGCGTTCCGCTGGCCGCGCTCTTCAGGTCTCGGCTCGCTTTCGATTTGACGATGTGCCTGCGGACCTCCCATGCTGCCTCACGGCTCAGGTCGGGGCCGCCGGAACCGAGAAGCGCGCGCCATCCGGCGAGCAGACGGAATCGACCAGTGAACCCAGCGCTCTGCTGCTCATCGAGGAGTAGCGGATCAAGAAGTGCAGCAAACGGGGGCGCCAGACGAGATACCGGATCAACCGGTTGAGTTTTTGCCGCCTCCCGAAGGCCCTCGCGCACTCCCGTTCGTAGTCGCTGAAGCGAGCGGCGGAGAAATCTCCCTTCGAGAAGGCGTCGTGGACGGTTTTCGCCGCAAGCCATCCGCTAGCGGCCGCGAAGTAAACGCCTTCTCCGGTGACGGGCTCCCACGCCCGTGACGCGTCTCCCGCGAGGAGCACGCGCTCTCCGTAGGAGCGCCGCGGCGGAAAATAGACGGGATAAACGGAGCGGACACCCCGCACGACCTCGGCGCCGCGCAGCAGCCGCTCCAAGAACGGATTGCGGGTGAGCTCGAGGCGCGGAAGCGTATCGGCGAGAGGCTGGCCGCGCAGCCGCTCGCGCGCAACCGAGAGGCAGAGGTTCGCGGTGCCGTCGCCGAGCTGGATCACGCCCGCGTAGCCGCCCGGAAATACGTGGATCTCGACCGTTCCCGGGCTCCCGGAGAAATTCGCCAGGCGAAATTGAAGGCCGACCGCCGGGTCGGTGAGCGCCGCCGCACGGTCCAGACCGAGGCGGCGCGCCACGCGCGAGTTTCTCCCGTCGGCGCCGATGAGGACCTCGGCGCGCAGGGTGTCGGCGGATTTTCCGCGCTCGACCTGCAGGCGCCATCCGCGCGGCTCTCGCTCCAGATCTTTCAGCGAGCTTTTCTCCAGCACCCTCGCGCCGGATCGCACCGCAGCGCGCAGCAGCAGGTGATCGAGCGTGCTTCGGCGGATTCCGAGGCCGAAGGGGGCTTTGGCTTCCAGCCGTGAGATCGGCACCGAAACTTCGCTACCCGCATGCGACGTGAAGCGGGCGGAGCGGACCTTCTCGTGCGCGGCGGCTAGGATTTCGCGGTCCACGTTTAGGATGCGGAAGAGCGGCCAGAGCGCGGGACTGACGAAATCGCCGCAGAGCTTTTCCCGGGGAAACGCCTCGCGGTCGATCAGAACCACCGCGTGCCCCCGGCGCGCGAGCGCCGTTGCGGCGGTGGCGCCCGCCGG